>NZ_JBIMSN010000025.1:0-143275 GCF_043944905.1 Antrihabitans spumae | reverse complement strand
TCCCAGCTCATAGCACCTTTCTTCATGTACGACACCAACTCCGAAGGAATTACCGTGAAAGCGGCAGGTTAGGTAAGTGTGACGAGTGGGCCGGAGCTCGGTCGCTAGCGCCTTGCCGACATGTCAGCTTCGTTGACTCGCCTGTCAGGCCCGCGGCCCTTCGGCGATCGCCGCCGCTTGTCAGTGCGAGCAGCTATCGTCCAAATTTATGGAGGTGAACAACGCGAGTCGACAAGCGGCGGCGGCAAGCGATCCCATTGCAGAGCACTACTGGCAAGTCGCTCGCGCTCTATACCGCACCCTGCGCCGCGATGGTCCGGCCATGGAGTCGCTTGACCCCGGTCCGATCGTGCTCCGCCGTGACGAACATGTGCACCTGCACCTGCCGACAAACTACGCGCGGTATGTAGCAATCGTGGACGGATGTCCGCCGGCCTGGAATGTGCAGCAGAGCGTCGACGTACTGGTAACAACGGACGGTCTGATCGTCACCCTGCGCGACGGACATATTCTTCGCTTCGATTGGGAGCGCGTCACCGCGTTTTATCCGGAACCGACGCGATGGACTGTGACATTCCAGTTCGACGGCGAGGCCAGCGCTCTCCGGTTGCGGGGCTACGCCGCACCACAGTTCTGCGTATACGCGACGCTGCAGCTTCGTAGCATCGACTACTTCCTGACCAGCGATCCACTCAGCCCACTTCTGTAGAGCGTCGTCGCGCCGGACGCTATCGCATCAAAACAAGGGCAGTTGATCTTTGCGAGCTCCTTCCGTCGGCGAGGGTTACGTAGTGATTCGCCAATCGTTGAGCGGTTTCGCTGGTGCACGCCAGCGCGATCCCGACCGCGGACCACTGCGTGCCGGATTCGTGTAGCTGCTGCGCAAGTGTCGACTCTGTGAGGGTGCGTGCGTGAGTCAGTCCTGCCAGCTCCGGTTGCGTTGTGGCGAGCCGACGGTGGTTGTTCACCTGACAAGCTCGGTCATCGCTCACCGAAGTCGACCCCAGAGCTACGCGAAAATCACGCCCACACCCTGAATTGGGCCTACACCGACGCCTGCTATTTCGCCCGCACCGTCGAACTTTCGAGGTTCTCGTCGACCGGGAGGCCGTCACCTGCGGAACTGCCGCCGAGGGCCGGCCGTGGGAGAAACGACCCTCGGCCGCGGCTATGGCAGCTACACCATCTTCGAGCAATGCCCACGTTCCGCTGCATACCCCCATCCCTTATTATCTACGTATGAATGCAGATATGGTGGCAGACCGGCGGCCGTTGCCCGACGACCAAGTAAACCTGGTGGTCGAGGTGTTCCGGATGCTCGCCGACGCGACACGAGTTCAGGTGTTGTGGGCGCTCGTCGGCGGGGAGATGTCGGTCAACGACCTCGCCGAACACATCGGAAAGCCTGCACCGTCGGTGTCGCAGCATCTGGCGAAGCTGCGAATGGCGAGACTGGTCCGCACCCGCCGTGAGGCCACCACCATCTTCTACAGCCTGGAAAATGATCACGTGGCACAGCTGGTCACCGATGCCGTTCACAACGCCGAACACGCCGGGCCGGGCATTCCCGGCCATCACCGCACTACAGATCAGCTGCGAGAACTGCACGCCGACAACGATATCCAGGCGGCACCCGAACGCAAGCGCGGAGCCGGAGCATGACTCACCACGACCACACTGCGACCGGCCACGGACGCGGACACGAACATACAGACGCCCGATGGCGCGGGAAGTTCGCTGCCGCGGTCCGGGAGGTATTCGCTCCGCACAGCCACGACGCTGCCGACAGCATTGACGGCGCGCTGGAATCCAGCGCAGCGGGTATTCGTGCGGTCAAGATCAGCCTCGTCGTCCTCGGGGCGACCTCGATCGCGCAACTGGTGATCGTGCTGATCTCCGGCTCGGTCGCATTGCTCGCCGATACTGTCCACAACGTCTCCGACGCGCTGACCGCGATCCCGCTCTGGATTGCGTTCGTGCTCGGCCGTCGCTCCGCTACCCGTCGCTATACCTACGGTTTCGGCCGCGCCGAAGACCTCGCCGGCTTGTTCGTCGTCGCCATGATCACGTTGTCGGCGATCATCGCCGCGATCGAGTCCGTCCGCCGCTTGATCAACCCGGTCCCGATCGAGCACCTCGCCTGGGTTGCCGCCGCCGGGTTCGTCGGATTCATCGGCAACGAACTCGTCGCCGTCTATCGCATCCGCGTCGGTCGTCAGATCGGTTCCGCTGCCCTTGTCGCTGACGGACTGCACGCTCGCACAGACGGATTCACCTCCCTTGCCGTAATCCTGGGCGCCGGCGGTGTCGCGCTCGGCTTCCCGATCGCGGACCCGATCGTCGGACTGCTCATCACTATCGCGATCCTTGCCGTGCTGCGCACCGCTGCCCGAGACGTGTTCCGCCGGCTGATGGACGGCGTCGACCCCGAACTCGTCGACACTGCCGAGAGAACCTTGGCCGCAGAACCAGGGGTGAGAAGCGTACGCAGCGTGAAGATGCGCTGGATCGGGCATCGCCTGCACGCCGACGCCGAACTCGACATCGACCCCGCCACGAACCTCACTGACGCACACCGCATCGCGCACGACGCCGAACACAGCCTGACCCATGCGCTTCCGAAACTCGACAGTGCGCTCGTCCACGCCTACCCGCACGACCCCATGACCCCGCCCACGTCGCGCCAGTATGTTAATTGAGGCTCGCACATCGCTAGATCTCTATCAGAGCGCCGGAGAATCCAGGTGCGCCGGACAGGTCGGTTCACGTTCGACCTGCCAGCCGTGGGTGTGCAGCCACCCTCGGATGCAATCTGGCCATTCATGCGCCTGTGCAGCGATTACACCAAGGAACAGTGAACCCTCTCCGCACACAACACACGCTATGTCGGTGATCGGGCCGTGAGGTGCGCATCCGACACAGTGGTGAGTGACAATCAGATCGCCCGCATTGTTGGGCTCGAGCCATGCGAGTGAGATGTCGGCCCGCTGTTGTCTGGCTTCAAGCAGGGTCGTCGGCACTCGCCCGCAAGTCGGACAGTGCAATTGGCGGAGAGCCCCGGTCATGCTGGTAATCGCTAGACCTGATGTGGTGGTGCCGGGTTTGGATTCGTCGCATCATCGGTTTTGCGTGCAGCTATCACGGCGCCTTCTCCGGTTCCTTCATCTTCGACAGAGCCGTTTTTGCCCCTTCGAAGCGTTCGCGAGCCGCACGACGTTCGCGCCCAAGCACGCACATACGCTCGAACAGTTCATCTGTGGGTACTTCCTCGGCGATCTGCGTCAACGCCTGCGCGGACGCGACATAGCCGCGGCGATAGGACTGGGCCAGAATTTCCAGCGCGTAGTAGTTAGCCTCGTAGCCGAGTGATCCGGCAGTGGTTATGTCGGTCAGCGATCGGGTGAGCATTTCTACTCGATGACCGTCTACGACTGCGTCGCCCGCCCGGGCAAGGGCTGACGACACCATCCGGGCTCCGTGCGGTCGCTCAGCGCGCACCAGTCCCGCGATGATGCCGAACAAGGATCCGTACCATGACCGCTCAAAGTCGTTCGGCACCAATATATCTACAATTCCGCGCGCGATCTCAGGTGCCGCCCACACCAATGCGCATAAACCAAGCGCTTCCACGTCATCGGTGGGACGCAAGTCCGCGTCTGCATCTTTGCTCGGCTCGCACATGTCAGTGGAGCGCGCGGCGGCTGTATTCACCATTTCTTCGCTCCTCGCTCGGCCAGCACCGCCAGCCGGACAGCACCAACGTCTATGCGGGGCGCTCTGAGGTGTTGACAAACCAGATTCCACAGAAGTTCGCCGTAGACGGGCCTGTAAAAATCGCCGGCAGTAAGGACGTCGACGACGCTGCGGGCAACCTCGGGGCTGGCCCACAGCAGGGCGCACAACGTTTGCGCTTCGACGTCGAGCTGGGGTGTGTAGTTCACGTCGTCGGAGTCGAGAGCAGCATCGAACTCGCCGGCAACCACTTCGGGCACGAGGGCTAGAGCTGCGCTCATCGGTTCCGATCCTTCCGTCTTCGGTCTTTCGATGGGGTCATCCGCCGGGTCCGACTCCGAGCTCGGGGATCACTCGGTGGGGGTAGCCGGATCCCCGGCAGATGCATTCAGGTGGTCTCGGTTGCTGCGATCAGGCAGCTGCAGCAGCGAGCGCGGAAATCCGATCGGGACGAAAACCCGCGAACTGGGTTCCGCCGTCGACGATGACGACCGGCGCATGCAGGTAGCCCAGGCTCATCACGTAGTCGCGCGCTGCCTCGTCCTGCGAGATATCGACTGTCGTGTAGTCCAGGCCGGCCTTGTCGAGGGCGCGGTATGTCGCGGTGCATTGCACGCATGAAGGCTTGGTGTAAACGGTGATAGTCATGGCTTCGATTCCCCTCCGAAATAATGGCTTTACGCTTATATGTAGTCTAGCAATTCGAGCGCTTCGAAACAATGGTTACAGCGAATTCACTGTAATTCTATTCGCTATTTATTGCGCTGGATTCTGCGCAATTCGTGCAATTCTTTTTGCCCTGCTCGCCGAGGGCGGGAATGTGGTACGCGACGGCAGTGTCGAAGTCTGTCGGTGCGCCGACGTAGCGTAGGAGAGTTATCTGTCCGGCCCAGTGCTCGCCGAACGTGCCTGTTGCGGCTGGGGTGAGGTGGTCGCGGACCCAGCGCACCGCATCGGCAACACTGCTGTCGGCGTGGTCGTCGAAGGTGGGTGGTGCGCCGGCGGAACCGATGAGTGCCAGGGCGGTGTGGATGCTAATGACTTCCGCGATCCGGTGACGGGTGCGATGTCGGTGGCTGCGGCAACCTGGTGGATGAGGGTCTGCCAGGTCGTAGTGATCGCCGTCGGTGCAGTAGAACTTTCCGTCGACGTGGGCGTTGTGGACGGGCTGTGTGCGTGCGGTGTTCCAGTCGATTCCGGCGCTGTCCGTTCGTGAAACGGTGATGTGCAGGGCTTTTTCGATAAGTTCGACCACGAGGTTGTGCGCGGCGGTGCTGAGGGTGCGGTCGTAGAGGATGCCGTCGACGACGTAGTGCACTTCTTCGGGCAGCTCGCCGGGTGCGGTGCACAGCAGCTGGGTCGGCAGCTCGTCGTAGCTGTCGGTCATGGGGTTGAACTGCGCCCCCCTTGGAATGGGTAGCCGACCGGTGTGACAGCTGTTTCGAGTGGTCCGTCGGTCCAGGCGACTCGGATCCACGCGCTGGCTGTGCCGCGATCGCAGCGCACCGAGAACGTCGTCCCCGGAAACGTTGCCTTCAACGCGGTACGGAGCAGCTGCGCGGCCTCTGTGGTGATGATGTAACGCATAATGTGAACCTCCCCGGTAGTTGGGTCTGTGCGACCCGCCAGTTTTTTTGCCGTTCTGGCACGTTTTTCGATGGGTACGAACGCGCCGAAACACAAATGCGGGTAGCACGAGCGGACCGTAAAAGTTTTCCTGCGCGCGCAGCGAGTGCGGGAGTGAAAAGTTTTCGGTTCGTATCGTGCTGAAGCGCAGCGGAGCCGCAATTGTGTGTAGGTGTGGACGTACGTAGAATCGACATGCCAGAAGGGAATCTCAATAGGTCTTGTCAAGCTCGGCCGTAGGCCGATCCGATCGGGCGACGCCGGGGGTGGCGTTGCGTGTATGAGGGTCGGGTTCGATCGGGTGGGGGTGAACGCCCCTCTTTGACGGGCTCGGTGTGGTGGTCTGTGCTCTGCGCTGTCCGCAACGTCACCACCGGTTCATCCCGAAGTCTCAAGGAGACACGAGCTGGGACTTACCAACCGGTGAACGACCGTGGGTTGGGCTTGTCGAATCGACACAACCACTGCGCGGGTCATCTGGGAATGGAACAGTGGTGTACACAAGGCCGAACGAGGGAGCCGCCGGATCACGCGGGCGGCACCCGCTGCGTCAGGACATCGAACATGACCGAGTCATCGCGACACACCTGGTACGACGACCTGGAAACCGCACTCGCTGCCCGCACCCGTGACGCATTCACCGCGCTACTGACAGAGGATGTGAGGTGGGGCGGAGAGCAACGTGGCACGGGCAACGAATGCACCGATCGCGATCAAGTGGGTGACCATTACGCCGGGCTGCTCGCGAGCGGGATCACCCTTCGACTGACCGGTGTGGAACCCGCCGACACCCACCGCGGAAACGTCTTCACCGCCCGGGTCCAGGTTTCGGCACCCGATCCCGATGACTACCCGCCCGAGATGACGGTCCGAATGACGTTGCGCGACGGCCTGATCGCGGAGATCTGCATACTGGACGGGCCACCGACCATCGAAGTGCTCTATGTCCATGGCTGCCCACACCACGAACAGTTGCTGCCGCATCTGTATGACCTGCTCGAGCAGAACCACATCACCTCCACCCTGACACTCAACGAGATCCAGACCGTCGAGCAGGCCCGCGCCACCCGGTTTCTCGGCTCACCCTCCGTGCGGGTCAACGGACGCGACGTCGCGCCGGACACCGAGACACCGTCACCGTCACCGTCGGCCTCTTCCGACGGATCGGATCGATACGGGTTGCAGTGCCGGCTGTACCCGTCATCGAACGGCAGCCCCAGCGGTGTCCCCGCAGACCGATGGATCCTCGACGCACTGATCGACAACCCGACACACGAGTCCGCCGTCGCCGCGATCCGAGTGGGCGACGTCGGAACGCTCCGCCGGTTGCTGACTGCGACACCCGAACTCGCCACTGTTCGTTTGCCTCGACACGAGGGGCGCACCTTGCTGCATGTGGCCACCGACTGGCCAGGCCACCTCCCGAATGTCGCCGAATCCATCACAACCCTCGTCTCGGCCGGCGCAGATCCCAACGCTCCCAGCTTCGGCGAGTCTCATCACGAGACACCGTTGCACTGGGCAGCGAGCAGCGACGACGTTGCTGCCATCGACGCACTGCTCGACGCAGGCGCCGACATCGACGCGGCCGGCGCGGTCATCGCCGGAGGAACGCCACTGTCGGATGCGACCGCATTCGGACAGTGGGCCGCAGCCCACCGACTCGTCGAACGCGGAGCATCGACCAATCTGTTCGAGGCAGCTGCCCTCGGCCTCGAATCCGAGGTCGAACGTCAACTCGATACCGGCGGTCCGACCGAGGAGGACATCACCAGCAGCTTCTGGGGCGCATGTCACGGAGGCCAGATCGCCACCGCCGAACTCCTTCTCCGTCACGGTGCCGACATTGACTGGATCGGATACGACGGACTGACACCCCTCGCAGCCGGCGAACGGTCAGGGGCGCACGAGGTAACACGATGGATCGAACAACGAACCGCGAACCCGCCACCTATCCCGACCAACCCCGACAAGAACAGCTAGTAGCCTCTCCGCGCGGGCAGGGTCGCTCGACGCGCTGCGTGTGGTTTTCGACCTGTCCTGCTGCACCTAAGCTCAACGCGCCAAACAGTGGGGGTCAAGCCGCGGCACGAGCGGGAGGGGGCTGCGCAGGCTTCGGTGCGTGTCGATACGGGGTGTCGTGGCGCAGCATGGCCCACAGCACGTTGGATCTGAGTCGGGCCAGCGCCAGGACCGCTTGGGTGTGACGCTTGCCCTCTGCTCGTTTGCGGTCGTAGTAGACCCGAGACTCCGCGCACGATCGGATGGTCAATTGCGCCGAAAGGTACGCCGTCCGCAGCAAACGTCGGTCGTATCGGCGTGGCCTATGCAGATTTCCGCTGACCCGGCCCGAGTCGCGTGGGACCGGCGCGAGGCCGGCCACGGCGGCGAACCGGTCCGCGGTGCCGAACACCGAGACGTCGCCGCCTGTCGCGGCGAGCAGTTCGGCTCCGAGCAGCGGGCCGAAACCGGGCATCGATTCGATCGATGACCGCAGCCTTGCGGTGGCGCCGGAACCGCGTCTCGATGTCGCGGTCCACCTCGGCCATCTCCCGGTCGAGGTATCTGATGTGGTGTGCCCACTTCGCGACCGTCGCTGCCGCGGCGTCCTGGCCGGGGAAACGTACATGCTGGGACCGCGCCGCGTCGATCGCCAGCTGTGCGAGACCTGATGCGTTGTACGCCTTGTTCTTTCGCAGCCATGCGAGCTTGGTCGGCGATGATCGCGGCATCCTTCGCGTCCGTTTTCCGTCGCCCCGGTAGCCACCCGCGGCGTGGTGGACGGCCCGGCCCGGAATGTAGAACACCTGCTCACCACGACCGAGCAGCCGGATGGGCGAATTGGACCGAACGCTGGTATGGGACATCGACACTGTCGCCGAAGGTTCGTGCGAATTTTCGTGGCTCGATAAGCAAAGCGGGGCGGTGGCTGCTCGCCGAACACCCCGAGATCACCGGACCGGATCAGTGGACCCGACAAACCTGCGCCGCGTGGGTGGCCGCGGTGAATCGCTTGAGTGTCGGCGACTACGTGCAGTACACGGACGGCCTGTCGCGCCGGCTGGGGGAGCCCCTCAAACCGCGCAGCACAGCCGGCGTCATCAATGCCACTCGTACCTTCTTCCGCGACCTGCAGGAATGGGAGTGGATACCGCGTCGATTCGATCCGATCCGTGCGTTGGCAGTGCCGTCTACGGTCGCGGCGGTGATCGGGCCGAATCCGCGGTCATGCTGGTAATCGCTATACCTGACGTGGAGGTGCCGGGTTCGGATTTGTCGCATCGTCGGCGTTACGTTCCGCTACTGCGGCGCCTTCTCCGGTTCCTTCATCTTCGACAGAGCCGTTGTTGCCCCTTCGAAGCGTGCGCGAGCGGTACGGCGTTCGCGCCCAAGCACGCACATACGGTCGAACAGTTCATCTGTGGGTACTTCCTCGGCGATCTGCGTCAACGCCTGCGCGGACGCGACATAGCTGCGGGGATAGGACTGGGCCGGGAATTCAAGCGCGTAGTAGTTGGCCCTATGGCCGAGCAACCCGGCAGTGGTATGTCGGTCAGCGACCGGGTGAGCGTTTCTACTCGATGACCTTCGACGACGGCATCGCCCGCCCGGGCAAGCGCTGACGACAACATCCGGACTCGACGCGCCCGACCCCGAATGCCGATCACGAAGGACGCAGAATCCGCGACCTCATCGCCCGCGCGACCAGTCAGCGAGGCAACGCTGCCGGGCAACACCCTGCGGAGGCCGCGGAGCAGACGTGGAAACCTGAGCACTCACGCGGATACGACTACGGCCTGTAGCAGGTTGATCACCGGATACGATTCACAGTCGTTCGATGGGTGTGACGGCATCCGGGCGCCGGGTCAGTGCGATAAGCAGGAAGATAACTGCGAGGGCGACCAGCGTCATCATCACCACGAATCGCTGACAACCGTTGTGATCGTCGTCGGTCATCGCGGTGTGACTTCCGTTGGCGTGACGGCGTCCGGCCCACACCAGATTTGCATGTCGAGGTAGCCCTTTTCATTTCCGGTTGGAACTTGAAACGTTAAGTGACACAGCCAATCGCCAGCGCTGACCTTCTCTGCACCAGTCAAGCCAACGCAGGTTTCTGCAGTTTGGCCCGGCGCGGCGTCAGCCGGCCGCGATGAGGTAGATCAATGCTGCGTTCAGCACGATGATGACTCCGGCGACTAGCCACGCGAGTCCGGTGGTGACGCGGTGATTGACGTCGTTGCCCATGAGGGTGCGGTCGCTGGTGAATCGCACCAGCGGGATCAACGCGAACGGGATGCCGAAAGACAGTACGACTTGCGACACGATCAGTGCCCGGCTCGGGTCGACGCCGATTGCCAGAATGGTGATGGCGGGGATCAGTGTGATCAGCCGGCGTAGCAGCAACGGAATTGTGCGGCGCAGGAGGCCGGCCATGATCATCGCCCCGGCGTAGGCGCCGACCGAGGTGGAGGCAAGGCCGGATGCGAGCAGCCCGAGCGCGAACAGCAGCGCGACCGCTGGCCCAAGCGTGTCACCGATCGCAGCGTGGGCCCCTTCGATGGAGTCGACTCCCTCACGGCCGCGCAAGGTGTTGGCGGCCAGCAGCAGCATGGACATATTCACAGTGCCGGCGACCAGCATCGCTAGCACGACGTCGAGACGGGTGGCGCGTAACAGTCTCGCGCGGAGGGGTCCGGCTGCAGGATGCCCGTGTCGGTCGCGGGCGAGCCCGGAATGCAGGTAAACGGCGTGTGGCATGACTGTTGCGCCGAGCATTGCCGCGGCAAGCAGCACGCTTTCTGCGCCGTCGAACCGAGGTATCAGCCCGCCGAGGGTCGAAGCCGCCGAGGGTGGCGCGACAACGACCCCGGTCACGAATCCGATGGCAATGATCGCTAACAATCCGGTGATGACGCGTTCGAACGGGCGTTGTCCACGACGGTCCTGCACGAGCAGGAGTCCAATGGACACGATTCCTGTGATCACGCCGCCGATCAGCAGGGGCAGGTCGAAGAGCAGATAGAGGGCGATCGCGCCGCCTACGACCTCGGCGAGGTCGGTCGCCATCGCGACCAGCTCGGCTTGTCCCCAGTAGGCCAACCGGACTCCGCGACCCGACCGCTCACGCACCGTCTCGGGAAGTGACAGGCCGGTCACAACACCGAGTTTGGCGGAGAGAAATTGCACCAAACCGGCCATCACGTTCGCGCAGACGATAACCCACACCAATAAATAGCCGAACTGCGCACCTGCGCTGACATTGGATGCCACATTGCCGGGATCCACGTAGGCGATCGCTGCGACGAACGCCGGCCCCAACAGCAAGGACCCGTTTCGAGCCCGGCGCAACGTGGGGCGAATCGAATCCACCAGGGTCACACAGCCACCTTCGACGATCAATGATTACGGGTAACCAAACAATATCGTTCGGCCATGCTGAAATACAAGCCTGCTTCGTCGTTTAGCGCCGTACGCTGCACATCCCGGCCTAGGTGTGCGGTGCCGGTCGTGGTGCGATCGCCAGCTCCGACCACAACGTGTGTCCGGAATCGATCGCGGAGCACGTTGCGGCTTCTTCTGCCGCAGCGATGCCCGGCGTAGTCGAGGTTGCGGATCGAAGGGTTGCGCTGCCCGAGACGTCGCCGGTCCGGCGATGCCGGCACCGGATTCATGACCGGCCCGTCCGAACACGCGATGACACTCTTAGAACCCGCACGTCACGGTCAAGGCATGGTTAATCGTCAATGGTGCGTATCCGGCGGCAAGGACGGCTTCCCCGTCTTCAGATTGACCGAACCCGGTTGCGACTCAGACGCATTCGTTCTGTGATGCTGTCGGTTTGTTGCCGAGCGGAGCAATCCCACCATTGCCTCGACGTCGTCGCGGGTCGCGCATTCCCAATCGACGCCGATGATGTGCAGGACGTTCGACCAGCGCAGCAGATCGTGCGCATAAGAGCCCTATACGGAACGCAACCCTCAATTTGCGGATACGCGGGTAGTGGCGGCCCGCGCCGCGAGCGGAAAGGGTCGAATCGACTGCGGTCAGCGTTCGCGGCATTCACCACTACAGCCCGATCTGGGTGACGGCGTTTCCGATCAGGGGGCGTACTCGCGGGCATACACCTCGAGCATCGCCGGGCCGGCGTGCCGGTCTGCCGCATATCGCGAGGGCGTCGGCGCCGTTGCGGAACGCCTGGGTAACGAACCCGGCCCGGAGCGAGTGGCCGCCGAGAGCGGCGACCAGCGACTCGTCGTAGCCGGCCGCGGCTGCGCGGCGGCGGATCATCTTGTGCACCGCGGCCCCCGACAGGGCGGTCGTCGAGAGGTTGCAGTTTCGCCGGACCGAGCGGAACACGGGACCCGCACGTCAGGAGCCTGCGCGTTCCCATACAAACGTGCGCCTCGAACTCCGCGGCGGTGCGGAGCAGCCGAATCACGCCGGGCCTGCCACCGCGGTCGAATGCGGCCACCACTTGCAGCCACCGCGAATAGGCGCACGGCGAGCAGTTGGCATGTCTGGTGGTGCGGGGCAACGCGCAGGTGAAGCCGTTCCCGTCCCGGTCGGTCTTGGACGGGCGCACTCGCACGTGTAGCCCGTTGTGGCGGTGCCGGGTCACGTCCACGATCTGTAGCCCGACCAGTTCGGAGCGGCGAAATGCCCCGGCAACAGTGATCCGGCCGCGACAGGGCCAGGCCGACCAGCATCGGACCGCCGGTGACCGTAGCGGTCGCCGAGCGCCCCGCACGAGAGCATCAGGCCCGCGAACACCAGCACGTACGCATTGACCATCCATTGCAGATCCGCGGTGGTGGCACCGAGATCCGCCGCGATGGTGGGCAGCGCCACGTTCAGGATCGTGATGCCGAACCCGAGGGTAAGCACCGCCAGCGTCAGCGGCGGCAACGCCCACCACCGGCGGCGTTCGGGTGCGTTGATGAATGTGCACCTCAACCGCGGAACCTGATGGCGGCGATATAATCGCCACCCAACGATTTAACTACAAAACATGTTATCATCGCCATATGACGATTAATAGTGAGGGGTGCCTGGTCTCCGGCACCGGCTCGACACTGGATGCGGCGGTGGCATTGTTCCACAGCCTCTCCGACGGCACCCGGCTGGCGATCGTGCGCCGCCTCTTAGACGGGGAGGTGCGGGTGGCGGACCTGGTCGGCGAGCTCGGGTTGGCGCAGTCGACGGTGTCGGCGCACATGGCGTGCCTGCGGGACTGCGGTCTGGTGCAGGGGCGCCCGCAGGGGCGGCAGGTGTTTTATTCGCTCACCCGCCCCGAGCTGCTGGACCTGCTGGCGTCGGCGGAAACCCTCCTCGCCGCCACCGGGAACGCGGTGGCGCTGTGCCCGAACTACGGCACCGACGCCGTCGCGGGTGTGACGGCATGAGCGACGCGTGTGGCTGCGGCCACGACGAACCCCTCCCGGAGAACGAAGATGAACACGAGCCGGAAAAGCTGTGGCAGGTCACCGAGATCCGGGCCGCGGCCGTGGCCGGCGCGCTGCTGCTGGCCGGTCTGATCGTCGGCTGGACCGGTGGTCCCCACCCGGTCGAGCTGGCGCTGCACGTCCTCGCGCTGCTCATTGCCGGCTACACCTTCGTCCCGTCCACGTTGAAGCGGTTGGTGCGGGGCAAGATCGGGGTCGGCACCCTGATGACGATCGCCGCGGTCGGCGCCGTGATCCTCGGTGAGTTCGAGGAAGCCGCCATGCTGGCGTTCCTCTTCGCGATCAGCGAGGGCCTCGAGGAGTATTCGGTCACACGCACCCGCCGCGGTCTGCGCGCGCTGCTGTCCCTGGTCCCGGCCACCGCCACCGTTCTCCGCGGCGAGCGGGAGGAGGTCGTCGATGCGGGCGAGCTGCGCCTCTGCGAGATCATGATCGTCAAGCCGGGCGAGCGGATCGCCACCGACGGCACCATCCGGACGGGCAGGACCGCCCTGGACGTTTCGGCGATCACCGGCGAATCGGTACCGGTCGAGGCCGGCCCGGGTGACGGGGTGTTTGCCGGCTCGATCAACGGCAATGGCGTCCTCGAGGTCGAGGTCACCGCGGACGCCCAGGACAATTCTCTGGCCAAGATCGTGCGTATCGTCGAGGCCGAACAGTCCCGCAAGGGTGAGGCGCAGCGCCTGGCCGACAAGATCGCCAAGCCGCTGGTCCCGGCGATCCTGGTGGTGGCCGCGGTCATCGCCGCGGCGGGAAGTCTGTTCGGCGACCCGCGGGTGTGGATCGAACGCGCCCTCGTGGTCCTCGTTGCCGCGTCGCCGTGTGCTTTGGCGATCGCGGTCCCGGTCACGGTGTTCGCTGCCGTCGGTGCTGCCAGCAAGCTCGGCGTCCTGGTCAAGGGTGGCGCCGCCCTCGAGTCCCTCGGCCGCGTCCGCGGGATCGCCTTGGACAAGACGGGCACCCTGACCCGCAACCGGCCCACTGTCATCAAGATCGCCACCGCGAACGGAACCTCCCGCGCCGAGGTCCTCGCGGTGGCCGCGGCGCTTGAAGTGCGCAGCGAACATCCACTCGCGAAGGCGATCCTCGCCGCGGCCGGTGGCGATGTCATCCCGGCCGAGAACGTCGAGGCCGTCACCAGCGCGGGTCTGACCGGGCGCCTCTACGGCGCGACGGTCCGGCTCGGACGACCGGGCTGGATAGAGCCCGGATCCCTCGCCGCCGACGTGGAGCGGATGCAGCACGCCGGGGCGACCGCCGTGCTCATCGAACGCGACGGCGAACTGCTCGGTGCGGTCGCGGTCCGCGACGAACTGCGACCCGAAGCCGCGGAGGTCGTTGCCGGGCTGCGTCGCGACGGCTACTACGTCGCGATGCTCACCGGTGACAACGAGCGCACCGCCCGAGCGGTGGCCGCCGATGTCGGAATCGAGGAGGTTCACGCAGACCTGCGGCCGGAGGACAAGGCCCGCATCATCGAACAACTCGGCCGAAAGCGGTCGATGGCTATGGTCGGCGACGGCGTCAACGACGCCCCCGCCCTGGCCACCGCCGACCTCGGCATCGCGATGGGCGCGATGGGCACCGACGTCGCCATTGAAACCGCCGACGTCGCCCTTATGGGCGAAGACCTGCGCCACCTGCCGCAAGCACTCACACACGCCCGCCGCTCCCGCGCGATCATGCTGCAGAACGTCGGACTCTCGCTGGCGATCATCACCGTCCTGATGCCGCTGGCTCTGTTCGGGATCCTCGGGCTCGCCGCGGTTGTGTTGGTGCATGAGGTCGCCGAGATCGTCGTCATCGCCAACGGTGTCCGCGCCGGACGCGCCCAGGCGCTCCCGCCGGCCGCGCCGCAGGAGCCCGAGCGGGTAGCCGCCTCGGTCGGGGCGCAGAGGTGACCGGGGCGGGGGCGGGTGGATCGGCGCGGGCGCGCCGATCCCGGCGCCTGTTCGTCGCCGTGAGCGTCGCGCTCGCCGCCGTCGCACTGATCGTCGAACCCATTGCGCGCCAGGCGCTTTCCGCTGGTCGCACCATCGACCTGGGTCCGCTGCAGCTCAAGCTGGCCTACAACACCGGCGTGGCGTTCAGCCTCGGCAACCAGCTGCCCACCTGGGTGGTCCTGTCCATCACGGCCGGCATCACCGCGGGAATCGGGGCGTATGCGTGGCGCAGCGCCCCCATCAACTCACTGGCTGCCGTGGTGGGGCTCGCCGCGATCTTCGCCGGCGCCGCAGCCAATGTGATCGACCGCGCCGTCGATGGCAAGGTCACCGACTACTTCCACACCGGGTGGTGGCCGACGTTCAACCTGGCCGACACCTACCTCACCTGCGGTGTCGTGCTGCTCATCGCGGCGCTCCTGTTGGAGTCGACGCGAGAATCCGAGAAGGAGAGTTCGTCATGATCTCGATGCCCGACCGCGTCCGCTCCGTGTATCGCACGGAGATGACCGCCGTCCACGGCACGGATGACGATGCGCTGCGTCCACAAATCCGCGCGCGATCTCAGTTTGCCGCCCACACCAATGCGCATCAACCAAGCGCTTCTACGTCATCGGTGGGACGCAAGTCCGCGTCTGCATACTTTCCGACAAGAAGATAGCTACTATATTGCATAGTAGTGGCGCGGCAACCGTCTGCCGTGTTGATTTAGGAGGGCAATGTCTCGCCAAGCGCGGCGAAAGCGAAGTCGTCGGCAAGAACGGCGTGCGGATGTCCGCCGGATTCAGGGTCGACGACTTCCGTGGTTCGGGGTTGCAGCGGCTGTCGTTGTTTTGGCGTTCGTCGGCTCCTTGGTCTATCACTTTGTGCCGAAGGTGGTCGATCGCAGCGAGGCTGAACGGTTCACGCCCAGCGGTGAGAACGCCGACCCATCCGCGAACATCGATGGCATCGTCAAGATGGATTACGCAGCCGGGCAGCACGTCATGGCCCCTCAGCGCGTCGGCTACGACACGTCGCCTCCCTATGGTGGTCCCCACGACCAATACTGGGCTACGTGCACTGGCACGGTCTATTCGTCACCGATTCGCGTGGAGAACGCGGTGCACTCACTCGAGCACGGGGCGGTCTGGATCACCTACGATCCTGAAAGAATCGGGAGCGACATCGAAACCTTGACCGACAAGGTTGATGGCCAGCCTTACACGATGCTGTCGCCTTTTCCGGGTTCGAGCGCACCGATCTCGTTGCAGGCGTGGGGACGTCAGCTGCAGGTGTATGACGCCCAAGACAAGCGGATCACCCAGTTCATTGCAGCGTTACGACAGAATTCCAACACGTCCCCCGAGGCGGGTGCGAGTTGTTCGACGATTCCTGGGGGGTTCGACCCGTCTGCTCCGCCGCCGATGGATCAGACGGCGCCAGGTCCGGACGCGCTTCCGATGCCAGTCGGAGAGGGATCTGATCCGGCGCAGATCCCACTGCCCGGCTCGGGCGGTACCGACGGAGGGAAGTGAACATGGAAACGGGAATTGAAGAGGACTTGGCCAACGTCGAGCATCGACGTATCGGCTCGGTCACTGTCGCGTGGCTGGTGGCCGGTTTGAGTTTTGCGCTGTTCGTTGGTGTAGCGGCAGGATGGTGGACTACGACACGGGATAGTGCGGATACGACATTGCCGGCGTCCGATTCGGTGGATGCAGGATTTGCTCAGGACATGTCGTTGCACCACAACCAAGCTGTCGAGATGGCAGGTCTCGCATTGGTGCAAGCAGCAGATCCAGCGGTACGCAACCTCGCGTACGACATCCTAACAACGCAGCAAAGCCAGATCGGCACCATGCAGGGATGGCTGACACTCTGGAATCTGCCGGCGCAGACATCGGGCCCGTACATGTTATGGATGGGCACGGCGGCGTCTGAGATCGGTCCGTCCGGTACCCGTCAGACGACAAAATCGCACCAGATGCCAGATGGTTCGCCGATGCCGATGCCGATGCCTACCGGTTCCAACGAGTCCGGCGGTGGCGGGCTCATGCCCGGCATGGCCAGCAATTCAGAATTGCGAGCGTTGCGCCGCAGCACCGGAGCCGATTTCGACGTGAAGTTTCTGCAGTTGGTCCTTCGTCATCACGAAGGCGGGATGGGAATGGCCCGATATGCCAGCGAGAATTCCGACGTCGGTGCAGTGCGCTCGTTGGCGGAGCGAATAGTCGCTACCCAGAGCGCGGAGGTGCAGACGATGCGTGCCATGTTGGCGGACAGGGATGCGCAGCCGCTTCCGATGCGATGAGACCGCGCCGAAGATCTCGTTGATCCGTGCGAGTCGAAGAACTCGTTGTAGGCGACAAGGTTGATGCCGCCGGTGTCGGCAGCGGTGTATTTTGCCAACTTCGCACTTTCGCGGGGTTAGGTCGCGTCGATTTCGGTCGGTCGGCCGTACTAGCAGCGCATTTATTGACTGCCATGGACTACTATGCTGCATAGTTGTTTCTCGGTTGGGCGAGGGTCAGCCTGTGAAGGTCGGCAGCAGGCACGCCGCAGCGCCGAGCAGGCTGACCGCGGCAATGGCAATTGCGGCCGAGGCGGCTACCGGAAGGCAGGCCACGGCTACGTAGGACGGTTTCGGACGAGTCGGGCGTCGGTCGGAGTTGTCCGAGAGCCGTCTGAGACGCAGCGCGATTACGTCCCCACCGAAGGACAGCAGCGGAGCAGGCGCCGTGGAGGTCGCATGGGATACCGACCGAAGGGCGGCGTGCATGGCGCTTCGACTTGTTGCGGACGCCGCGCACTCGTCTGCGTCGAGCTCGACTAGCGTCGCCATCGCCCGGGGTGCGGCGGCGAACAGCGGGATGCGTGGCAAGGCGGAGGCGAGCACCTCGCACGACCGGATCATTCGGTGATGTCCGGCACGTAGGTGTGCGTGTTCGTGTGCCAGCACAGCGCCGCACTCGGTTTCGGTCAGTCCGCGGGTCAACCCGTTGGTGACGACGACGAATCCGGGCCGTCCGGCGACGCTGTAGGCCAACGGCATCGGGTGTTCCAACCACATGACAGGATGGTGCGGACCCTCTGTCGTTCGAGCTACGACAGCGACCACATCGCGATGGAAGGCACGCACGCGCGCTCCCGCGCGGACGTATCGGCGAGCGACGATTACGACCCGTCCCGCGGCGACACAGGCCGCCAACATGGCAAGCGCCCCAACAGGATCCGCAAACCAGTGTGGAATCGCGTGCATCGCAACGCTGAGGCATGCCAACGTAGATTCGAGCAGGTCCTCGGCGGGGGGGTGGTCGGGCCAAACGAGCACAACCGTCGCTGATAAACCGAAGACGAGCGTTGTCCCGATGCAGGCTAGCCACGCGAACTCGGCGGCCCTGGGCGGCAGCGCCAGCATCACTCGTTCCAGCAGGGGAGGAGTCGCCACGCTCAATATCAACGCGCATGCGAATAGCACGACGGAGATCATGATTTCCTCGACCTCGAATTGGATCTCTGTGGCGGTTTTGACAAGCCGCGCCGGAAAGCTTCCGACTCGGCTTCGGTTACCGTCTTCGCGAAGTGCAGCAGTACGCCTTCGGGGTCGTTGCTTGTGTCGATGATCTCACGCAGGGCGCGGGCGGTGGCTTCGGCGCGAGACTGCCTCGGTCGATACAGGTACGCCCGTCGGTGCATGATCCGGTCCACCCAGCCCTTGTCGTAGAGATGACCGACAACCGTAAGGATTGTGGTGTAGGCGAACGGGTCTTTCAGACGTTCGCGAAGGTCTCGGACGGTCAACGCCTCCGTCGTATCCCACAGCACATCCATGACCCGTGCTTCGAGGCTGCCGAGGCCATTCATCAGAACGTCCTCTTCTCTAGCGCTAGTTTGTCGAAATCGTCGTTGTGCTCATCGGGACACCCCTGTCGCGCAGCCATCGGCCAGGATCGTCTTTCGTGCCGTCGGCCATCCAGACCTCATAGTGCAGGTGTGGTCCGGTTGACTGTCCGCGATTGCCCATTGTCGCGATCTGCTGACCGGCTTTCACAAGTTGTCCCGCTTCGACAAGCGCTTCGTTGATGTGCCCATACACCCCGATTGTTCCGTCGTCCTGGCGTACGCGCACCCACAACCCGAACCCGTCGGCTGGTCCAGCTTCAATCACCTGGCCGTCAGAGGTAGACAGCACGGGAGTTCCGATCACATTCGCGATATCGAGCCCATTGTGCACGGTTCCCCAGCGTGCGCCGTAGGCAGATGTGAGTGTCCCCGATGTGGGCATCACCGATTTCGGGCGCCGCGCCGCCGCTTCCCTTGCGGCGCTGTCCTGCTCACGTTGCCGGGCGCTGGCCAGCTGATTCAGGAGGCGGCTCGGGTCAGTCGGGCGAACAGTGTTCAGTAGATTCGGTGCGATGTCGATTTCGCCGGTATCGGCACCCGCCTGGTTGTCGGCCGGAAGTCGACTGGTCGACGTTGCGCCTGCGGCGAATACTGCGCCCACGGCAACGGACACGGCGATCATGTGGCTGCGGTACCGAGTCTGTTCCCGCTGGCGGTGCGCACCGCCCGGTCGCGATGCGATGCCGGAGGGAGTGGTGGCAGCAGGGCTGGTCAGGCCGGGTTTGCTCGAAGTCGGATATGCGGCGGTGCGGATCTGCGTGTGCGTCGTCGGGAAACCGAAGTGCTCGACGCGCTCCCATGGTGCGCGAGCGCGCGAACGGGGGTGCGAGCAGATCAGGACACGGGCAGGCGCACGCCACGACAATGGGTCAGGGTTGTCGAGGCCTGCCGATGCGGTGCTACGCGCGTCAGTGAGGACGCAGGAAGGTTGCGCACCGGGGAGTGACCAATCAGTGTCGCTACGCACCTGTACTAACGGGGAATGCAGCGCCCCCAGCGGTGGCAGCGGGTGCAGAGGGGGCTCGGCCATACGGTGTCGCGCCACAGGTGCAAACCTCAAATCAAGAAACGGTAACGGAGCGATCCGAATGGATATCGGATCGGTGACGATTCGACCACATTACAACTATTATGCATAGTTGCCACTCTGGAGCTGGATCCGAAGATCATGCGTACAGGATGCGCTCGGTGCCGACACCATGAGCAGCGCCTGTCAATGGACGTGGTGAGGCCCCACTCCTCGTTCACGATTCCAGGGTTGGAGTAGACGGCCTCTTCAGCGCGCCCCGTCACGGCTGCTGTCGTGGGCGACTACTGCGCGGCCGTTCTCTGACAGCGCTCGGCGCGCAAGGATCGCGGCGTTCGCGACGCTGATCGTCGACGCGTGTGATCTCGCTATTGACGCGGCGACGTAAACGTCGCAAGGCCACTGCGGAGATCGCGACTCCTGCTGCGACAGCCGCAACGAGCAGCAGCGCCAAGGGGAGCTGTCGCCCGAATATCGAATTCAGACCGGCGAATACTCCGAAGGTCATGGCCACGAGCGCAATCCGTGCGAAGGCATACAGAGCCGCCCACCGGATCGCCCGCGGAATCGAGGGCTGCACGCTACTGCCGGGCCCGCGTGCCGATTGGGTGGCGTCCGAACTGCCCGACGTTCGATCGGTTGCGTCCGTCCGGCGGCCGGGTTGACTTTGTGCTGTCATCTTCTGTCCTCGCTCGCAGCTTTCGTGCGCAGCACGCTCCCGCTACTATTTAACATAGTAGAGCGTTCGACGGGCGTGCAGGCACCATGTCGGATATGGAGGACCATGCGTCACGAGCCGGGCGGGATGCGTCGATGAGGGCTACTGGTTGGATACTCGCCATGGTGGTCACTTGGGTTTTGGTGTTCGCTGTTACATCGTGGTGGCATCGTTCTCGAGAGCCCATACCGCCTAGGCATTCAGCCCCGCCGTGCTGTGGTCTGCAGATCGAATCATTGTGGTACTAGGCGCATCTCGCCGCTTCAAGCCCCGTGTAGGTCCACGCGGTTAGCGCATCTGGTCTGTCGCCGCGCTCTCGAGTTCGATGCAGCCTCAGACAAAAGGGTGGGTCGGTCCGCCGACAGGACGGTCAGCGACTTTTGATGAGCGCGGCGGTTCGTGCTCCGTCTTGTGGGCGTGTCGTCTGGTAGTGGGGCAAGGCTGCCCGTTGTAGCGCGGGGTTCGAGTTGCTGTGGGGTTGATTCAGGCCGCGCCACCGAGTATTCATAAACACATGCGCATATACGAATGGATCGGACGGGGTTGGAGCGGGACCCGTGACGTGACGCGGCGGTCGTCGGTCCTGCATCGGTGGGGTGCCGCGGTCGCTCGATATCGACGGCTTGTCCTGGGGACGTGGGTAGTCCTGCTGGGGGCGTGCGCCGTTGCGTATCCGGTCCTCGAGGGCCGGCTGGGCGCCCCGGACTTTAGCGTCAATGGTTCGGAGTCAAGCGAGGTGGACAGCTTGATGGCGAAGCATTTTCCACATTTGGGAGCAGAGCAGGACGTCATCGTCTTCCAGTCCGAAATTCTGACAACCGACAGTGCGGAGTACCGAGCGGTCGTGGACCGGGCCATCGATGAGGCGCAGCTAGTGCCAGGGGTCAGCACGGTAACCGGGCCGTATAGTTCCGGCGCGGGCGCGCTTGCCTCGCAGGATCGCCGGGTTGCGATCGCCACGGTTGGTCTCGAGGGCGACATGGCTCAACGTGCCGGCGTTGCCGAACGGCTGCAGTCCGCTGTCGAGGGAGCCGGCACCGAGACTGTGCAGGTGGGGGTGACCGGGTATTCGCCGGTGCAGAATGCTGTCACCGATATTCAGAACGTGGACCTCGCCCGCGCGGAGGCCATCGGGATTCCCGTCGCGTTGCTGCTCCTCGTCCTGGCACTGGGTGCGCTGGTTGCTGCGGTCGTGCCGATTGTGGTGGCCCTGGCTGGACTATTGCTCGCGACCGGTGGCTTGCTTGCGTTGACCACGCTCACCGCGTTCGATTCGCTGGTGATCGCGATGGCCACAATGATCGGAATCGGTGTCGGTATCGACTATGCAATGTTCATCGTCAGCCGGTTCCGTGAAGAACTGACCCGCGTCGGCGTCATCGACCGCGACGACCAGTCCCGAATCGCCGATGCCGTTGGGCGCTCGCTCGAAACGGCAGGCAAGACGATCCTAGCGTCGGGGTTGATCGTGATGATCTCGCTGTGCTCGCTGATTGTGATGCAGGCGCCCATCTTCCGCGGGATAGCGCTCGGTGTAGCCACCGCCGTCGTCTCTACCCTGATCGTGGGCCTCACTCTCTTACCCGCACTGCTCGCGACCCTCGGCCCCGCAGTCAATACAGGTGCATTGCCACAACGGTGGCGCCCGACCGAGGTAACCGAAGTCGACGCCGGCTCGGGCCGGTGGGCGCGCTGGGCCTACACGATGATGCGGCGCCCGATCGTGTTCGGATCTTTGGCCGTCTGCGTCTTGGTGTTGGCCTCAACACCTTTGCTGGGGATCCGATACGGCCTGGACATGGGTGTCTCCGCGCTCGGAGAGACAGCGTCGGGTCGCGCGACGGCTGCCCTGGCCGCCAACTTCGCGCCTGGTGCGCTATCTCCGATCGAGATTGTTGCCACCGGCCCTGGCGACACCGCGCTCACCGCTCAGAATGCGGCGCGTCTTGACCAACTCGTCGGGGAGTACGAGCGTGATCCGCGTATCGACACTGTCGTACCCGCGGGAGAGTCCGGTGGGCGGCAACTACTCATGGCGGTACCGAACGTGGCGTTCGATTCCACCGCTGCCGGCGACCTGATCCGCGACCTCCGCGGTCAGGCTGCTGCAGCGGGCAGCGATAGTGGACCTGACGTTCTCATCGGTGGCAGTACTGCGGAGTTCGTCGACATCGCTGACGAGATGACCTCGAAGTTGCCACTTGTTGTCGGCCTGGTCCTCGTACTTTCGCTGCTGTTCTTGATGGTTGCCTTCCGCAGCGTTGTTCTGCCGGTGAAGGCGATCGTGATGAACCTATTCGCCACCGGGGCCGCGCTTGGCATTACCGTCGCAGTCTTCCAGTGGGGCCTCGGTGAATCGCTGCTCGACTTCAATAGTCCCGGATTCCTGCAGGTCTACCTACCGACGGTCGTATTCGTCATCCTGTTCGGGCTGTCGATGGATTACGAGGTTTTTCTGATCCGACGGATCCGCGAATACTGGGAATCGACAGGCGACAACCAGTACGCAGTCGCCGCCGGGATCACCCACACCGCACGCCCGATCACCGCCGCCGCCGCGATCATGGTCGTCGTCTTCGGCTGCTTTGTCACCGCCGACGTACTTGAACTCAAACAACTCGGTCTCGCCCTCGCCGTCGCGATCGCGATCGACGCCGTCATCGTGCGGCTGGTACTCGTCCCCGCTCTGATGCGACTGTTTGGAGACTGGAATTGGTGGTTCCCGAACCAGGCAATGCGGGCGGTACAGGAAGTTGCAAGCCCTCGCAGTTCCGAGGTGCAGAGCTAAGCCCACTCTCGGCTGGGCTCGATCCTGCGCGCAAGCACGACCGTACTGTTCCATGCAGCTTGCTGACAGTGTGCGCACGAACAGAGGAGATGCCGAGTTTCGAACGCCATCAGCGACCCGCTGTCGATTGCAGCCCGGGCACCAGGAGGGTCGACCGCCAGTACGAGTCCGACGAGGTGATCGAGGGGCTGCCCCATGCGTAGGTCCGCCAGTTTGTAGCGGCTGCGCCGCCCCTCCGGCATCGCCACCGCGAGGTCGGCGGCGCAGGTTGGCAGGGTGATTCGACAGGATCTGGCGCGATAACCTATGTGGTCGGCCGGTTCGGAAGGATAGCCGGGCAGGAAAACGCTGTACCGAGCAAATTGCCGTTCGGGTTCGGCGCGCCAGGACATGATGTGTGTATGGCGATCGATTCGGTGAATGTCGGCGGCCTTCGTATCGGGTTCGAGCGGACCGGTGCGGGTCCCGCGTTGTTGTTGATCGGTGGGACAGGCATGCCGCCGATAGCGTGGCAGGCATGCGGTCTTCGGGATGCTCTTGTCGAGGCCGGGTTCGATGTAGTGGCTTACGCGTCGCGCGGAGTGGCGCCGAGTGATGCCCCGCCGGCGCCGTATTCGATCCCCGACCTAGCGGCGGACGCGGCGGGATTACTCGATCGACTTGGATTGAAAGATGTTGTGGTGGTGGGCTATTCGCTAGGCAGCTTCACAGCTGAGGTTCTCGCACAGTTGCGTCCAGACTTGGTTCGGGCGGTGGTGCTCATGGCGGGAGCGGGGCCGCTGACGCCGCTTTTAGAGGCGGTGGTTCAGATGGAGTCGGACCTGATCGCCACAATCGGACGGATCCCCGCCGCTGCCGCAGCGTTTCAGACGTTGTTGACCGGGCTGCCACCAGCAACTCTGCGCGAAGACGAGAGGACCGTCAGCCAATGGGTGCAGATGCTCGGTATGCAGGAGCAGATGTGGACTTCGATCGAAGGTGAGAACGGCCAGTCCGCGGCATCGGCCGACTGGCTGCGCGATCCGTACCGAATGCAAGCCCTCACCTCGATAAGGGTTCCGGTACTGGTGGTCGCGTTCGAGTACGACCTATATTTTCCACCTCGGTCGGGACGCGCAGCTGTCGCGAGATTGCCGAACGGCGAGTTCGTCGAGGTCGTTGGGGCCGCGCACGCGGGTCTGATGACTCATCCGGAGAGGACCCGAGAAGTGTTGATGGAGTTCGTCAACAGGTCGAAGGCCTCGTCGTAACGGCCGTGTCCCAACCCGTGGTTCCGATCGCCGGGAGATCGCTGCGCGCTTGGTGTCGACAATGCAACCAACTACCTCTAACCCGGCAGCGCGACGAGTTGGTAGGCGGGTCGTGACAAGCCGTTTCCGGTCAATCGGACTGGCAGTTCGCATCGAACCAGTGAGGGAGTTTCCGCAGCGCTCACCGTTCGTAGACGCGTTCGACCGCATTACCGGTGCCTCTGTCTTTGTCAAGGTCCGAAATCTTCGAACACGGATCTGCGATCGTTTTGGTTTCGGTCGGTTAATGACGAGCAGTTATGTGTTGGTTGATCTGACGAGTTATGCGGCGCGTGGGGCATACATGATGATCGCGACACCGATCAGGCAGATTGATGCGCCGGTGATATCCCAACGGTCGGGACGGAATCCGTCCAAAACCATTCCCCAGGCCAGTGATCCGGCGACGAAGATGCCGCCGTATGCGGCGAGGATTCGACCGAAGTTGGCGTCCGGTTGCAGGGTGGCGACGAAGCCGTATGCGCCGAGCGCGATCACGCCTGCACCGATCCAGACCCAGCCGCGATGCTCGCGAACGCCCTGCCAGATCAGCCAGGCTCCGCCGATTTCGGCGAGTGCCGCGAGGGCGAATAGAACGATCGAACGCAGGACGGTCATGGCTGGGATTGTATGGACCGCGCCCCGGTCAAGTCCGAGGGTCGGTCCTCGGTTGGAGTCCGCAGGATGGGCAAGGACTCACGGTCGACGATCGCCGAGGTCGAGCAGGTGCATCCGCTGGCTGTGGTGTCCGAGCTGCACTGCCCGCTACCACCGCATCCGCGGTTGCGGGCGCGGCGACGTGACCACGCCAAACCAGCGATGCCGACCACGATCAGGGCGACGCCGAGCGGTTCCAGCCACGCTGTGCTCAGCAGCAGGACTCCGCTGCCCGCCATGCCGGCTGCGGCAAGAACTGGCGCGAGGCAGCATCCGATGCAGATCAGCGCGCCGAGCCCGGTCGACGTCCACCACCGCTTGGTTGTGTTAAGTGCAGTGCTGGTCTGCATCAGCTGTTCCCGTCGGCTTGTTTGGTGAAAGGTAGAGGGCAGCAGGAACTCTCGGCGCATTCCAGTAGGTTGTCGCAGCCAGCCTCGATCGCGGCCCGCAGCGTGTCTCGGACCGTCATTAGTTCGGTAAGTTTCTCGTCGATCTCGGCAAGCTTCACCACGGCTCGAGCGTGCAGTCCGGCGTCAGGACGGTGACTGCGAAACGTGGTGACTTCCAACAGTTCGCCGACCTCGTCCAGCGTGAAACCCAGACGTTGAGCGGCTTTGATGACGCGTAGCACGGTGACCGTTTCCGGCGGATAGGTGCGATGCCCACCCAATGTGCGTTGCGGTTCGGCCAGCAGTCCTCGGCGCTCGTAATACCGGACCGTTTGCAGGTTGACTCCGGCCGCGTTGGCGACCTCACTGCTACGCACTCGTGCCGCCGTTCGGGATCCTCGCCTGCACACGCTGGGTGAGCGAATCCAGCACGTCGATATATGCGGCGGGCACCTCGATGCTGAGGTGAACGAGGTCGCCGTCGACAGGTGCGAACCTGAAGACGAAGAACGAGCAGCACCCGGATTCGCGCTCGGTCAGTTCTCGCGCTCGCTGTTCCTCGGCAGCAACTATCTGCAGGTCCAGCCGTGTCGCGCTGAAGCGCGTCAGATCTTGCACCGACCGGGCGAACAGTTCATCGAATTCGGCAACCCGTAGCGGTTGCTGCACCGTCGGGAGGCTGCAGGCTGTGGGCACCCAGTCCGTTGGCAGCTCGTTTATCGTCATAGATCGACGATAAACCTGTACCTAGGTATGGGATGCAACCCTGAATTGCCCGGCGTTGCTTGTCGCTGCGTGTGGAGCGGCCGGATCCAGCGTGGGTCCGTATTGCAATGGGAACGTATGTTCGATACCTGGTAGGCTCAGGCGAGGCGGGTCGTCGGCGGGAAACCGTGGGAAGCGGCGGCCCGCCTGACCTCATCGACTCGCATTACCTGCCAAAGGCGTTTCGCGACTTGTCGTTTCAGGCATCGTAGTGCGGCTCGATGTGATTTTCCTTCGGTGATTTTGCGGTGGTAGTAGCCATATCCTTCGGATCGAGGTGAGCGGGCTTGGCAGACAGCGACGATGTGGATGGCGGCGTTGAGGGTGCGGTCCCCGCCGCGCGAAAGGCGATGCCGGGTGGTGTCGGCGCTGGATACTTCGATCGGTGCGGTGCCGGCGAAGTTCGCGAACGCCGCTTCGGACGGGAACCGGAACGGGTTACCAGCATGACCGAGGATACGTCCGGCAGTGACCGGCCCGACGCCGTGAATCGACTGCAGTCTGGTGCCGCACTCGTCGAGCACCGCTTGGGTGCGTTCGGTGATGTCGAGTATCTGTACATGCAATCGCCGCAGATCGCCCACCATTTCCAGAGCGATCTTCTGCCTTGTCATGTCGGCTGTGGTGACTGGCTGCAGCCGACGCAGCACGATCGCGGTGGTTTCGGAGTCCACGCCGGTGTCGATGCCGCCGGGCACCAACTCTCGCAGCAAAGCATGCAGCTGGTTGCGGGTGCGGGTCATCTGCAACACCAACCCCCGGCGACGCTCGTCGAGGATCCGCAGCACGTCGGTGTGATCCTCGATCGCCAACGGGTAGGCGTCACCTTGCAACGCGGCAACGCAAGCTGCTGCGGCAGCGTCGATGCGGTCGTTCTTGCGTCGATTGCCGCGAGAGAGTTGCCGGACCCGTGCCGTGGACGTCGATGGCACATCGACCACGGACTCACGCTGGCTGACCAGCCACAACGCCAGATGGTGACCCAGTCCGCGCGCGTTTTCCACCGCCCAACGTCGCTGCGGCCACTGCTTGGCCCAGCTCAACAGCAGGGCGTAGTCGTCGAAGGTGGACCGGATCCGGATGGACCCCAAATCGGTGTTTCGAGCCTCGTCGACCGCGGTTGCGGTATGGGTGGATTTATGTGGATCGATGCCGATGACAATCACTGAACTAGCCCTCCAATGCGGATCGCACGTAACCGGTTAGGTATCCGTGGTCGGCATTCCGACTTCCGGGCACCACCGTGGGGTGGTGCGCACGCCTCTGTTGAGCCAGACCTCGGACAGAGACCGCAGGGAAGACACACCCGTGATGAGCCAACCCATGTATGCCGGCCGATGGGTGGCAGGAAGCGCCCGAGTCAGCCCTGCGGTCTCCTACGACACGCTACGAACCGAACTGTTCGAACACGAGCCGCTCGTCCAGACAAGTCGGTGCCTCTGTCTTTGTCACGGGGAAAACTATTCGAACAGAAGCGCTTAGGGCGAGCGGATGGAGGTTTCTGGTCGAGCAATGAGGAGTTGTGACTACAGGGTACTTGCATGGGTCGGTCGTGTGTCGACGCAGTCGACAGAGGCCAGGTAGCGGTCCGGTTCAGCGGTGAACTGTTCGGTGCAGCTGGTCGAACAGAACCAGAAGCGGCGTTCGCCGTGGGTGAGTGATGGCGCTCCGAGGGGGTCGACCCGCATGCGGCAGACGGGGTCGATCGTGCCGCAGAGGCAATCGATGCCGAGGGCGTAGACCGGCACCGGGTCGGAGACGTTGCGGAAGGCCCGCGGCCCCAGGTCGATGACCCGCAGACCTTCGGCGCGCGCTGCCGTCGCGACCGGTGCGGTAAGGAGGATCTGGTCGGTCGCGGCCGCTGCTGCGACGCGGGCGGCGAGGTTGACGGTGGCGCCGAATACATCGTTATTGCGTTCGACGACGGGCCCGTAGTGCACGCCGCCACGCAGGACCGGCACCCCGTCGCCGCGGGTGGTCCAGGTATCGAGAATACGGGCGATCAGCGCGAGTGCGGTCCGCGCGGTCCGCGAGGTGAGCAGCACGGCGTCGCCCAATGTTTTCACGATGCGATCGCCGTCGGCGAGGGCGGCAGCGCTGAACGTGGCGAGGCGTTCGGCGATATCGGCCGCACGCTCGTCGCCGTGCACCTCGGTGAGAGCGGTGTACCCGGACATGTCCAGAAACACCACCGCCGCCGCACCGTCGCCCCCGGGGCTGTCCCGAGGTGTGGTGTGCCTCGCAACGGATTCGGGCGGCTGAGGCGTCGCGGTCACGCCGCGCGGCCGATCTCGGCTGCGAGGTCGGTCGGGACCGCCATGGGCGTCATCAAGCCGACTCGGGTGCGGCCCGTGTTGCCTTCCGGGTAGCGTCCGGCCAGCGAACCGGGGGCTGCGACGATGATTCGCACGATCTGTCCGAGCGCTTCGCGGCGCTCGTGCTGGCGTACCGCGAGGCGGAACATCGCGACGTGATTGCGGGTGTGTAGCCAGGGGTAGGGCTGGGACACGATGTGGGCGCGTTCCAGATGTGCCCAGCGCGAGTCGGCGTCGGCCGCGGTGCGGGCGGAGGTCATTTCGCGGTTGTAGAGGCTCTTCAGTTCGGCGGTCGCGGTACGCATCGGGGCTCCTCTGGGATGGGTTTTATCAGGGGAAGTGACGACGGTCAGTCGCAGCAGTCGCAGTCGTGCGCAGATGCTGTTGTGCCGGATTGTGTTTCGAAAGGCGTGGTGCAACAGGTGTCGCCGCGCCAGGCATCGCGGCCTTCCTTGACCGCGACGATTGCGATCACGAGGGCGGCGATCGGGTCGGCCCAGGACCACCCGAACAAGCTGTTGAGCAGTAGGCCGACCAGCAACACCGCCGACAGATAGGTACACAACAGGGTTTGCTTGGAGTCGGCGACCGCCGACAGCGAGCCGAGTTCGCGTCCGGCGCGGCGTTGTGCCGCCGAGAGCAGCGGCATGACCGCGAGACTGACCGCGGCCAAACCGATCCCGATCGTCGAGTGCTGGGCTTCGCCGGCGCCGAGGAGTGAGCGGACCGCATCGATGCTGACGTAGACGGCGAGCGCGAAGAACGAGAACGCGATGATCCGTAGCGCGATCTTCTCCCGCGCTTGCGGGTCGCGGCCCGTGAACTGCCACACCACCGCTGCCGCGGAGGACACCTCGATGACCGAATCCAGGCCGAATCCGATCAGCGCCGCCGACGAGACACGAGTGCCCTCGGTGATCGCAATGACCGCCTCGATCACGTTGTAGCTGATGGTCGCGGCGGCGAACCATCGAATCCGTTTGGTGAGCAAGGCTTTCCGCTCCGATGATGCGACATTCGAGCGCGTTCGGGGCATCCCCAACGGGGCGCTCATCAGCAGCACTCGTCGGTGGCGGCGGCCGGGCAGCAGGCCGGGTCCACGGCCAGGGCCACACCGAGCAGGTCGTCGAGCGCAAGCCCGATCCGAGGGTCCGCCAACTCATAGCGGCTACGGCGGCCCTCCGTGACGGCGACGACGAGCCCGCAACCCCGTAGACACGCAAGGTGATTCGACAGAATCTGGCGCGAAACCTGGATCGCGTCAGCCAGGTCGGACGGGTAACTCGGCTCGACGCGGAGGATCATCAGAATTTGCGTACGCGTCCGATCCGACAGGGCGTAGCCGAAGCGGGACAACGCCTTCGTATGCACGGCTGTGGTCATAACCCCAAACGATACATCCAGTTCTGTATTCAGGAAAGGATGAACTAGTTGCCGGCTCGTGTCGGTCGCGGTGCTCATGGATCGAGCAGCCGAATCATCAGCGAGCAGCATCCGAGCCCGCAACGGATGATTTGCTGGACCAGCGACAGCGCGTCGTGTCGCGGTCGCGTATTTGCATTCAGCTGAGGTCGGCAATCCCGGAAGTACTGCAGCACGCGCTGTCGCCCTCACCTCGGAGATCAGAAAGGGAGGGGACTTTCCTTCGGTCCCCGGCAATGATCGTGACCACAGCGGCTAAGCGCGATTCGTACCTGGCTGTGGTTTGTGCTTCGCGCGCGGTTGCTCGTCGCACGGTTGCTCGATCACATCCGCGAACAGGCTGTCGCAGAGTTTGTTGAACTCGGGTCCCCAACCTGCCTGGTCGGTCCTCGCCAGACCGCCGACTTCGACAACGACGAACGCCTCGACATCCTGCGGGTAAACGCGCAGCCAAACCCGACGTCTGGGCACCGCCAAAGACACAACGAGTCCGGAAATCAATGTGATCGCCGATACGAGCACCCACAGTTGTGCTGGATCGTGGGAGATTTTCAGGTTTACGAATTCCTTCGCGCCATCGAACCGAACGTTGGTGCCGTCGGCCAGGGTGGCGGACTCGCCCGATCGAAGATTGACTCGGTCCTGCCTCACGAGCTGTTTCCGGTCGATGAGTTCCTTGTTGAGGCCGAAGATGGATTGCGGAATTCCGGAGTCGAGTCCGGTGTCGCCTTTGTAGATATCGACGGCTACGGCGGGTTCGAGCATTTCTGGGAAGATTGAGGCCAACAGCGTTCCGTTGAACTTGGCGGTGGGCGCGAACAGTCCTTCGATGGCGATCTGGTTGCGGCGACGCTCTTCGTCGGTGTTGTATGTTCCGCCAGGAGGGTCGAACCTTAGAGCGCCACTGCTGAGGAACGTCGTCGCGTCGTTGGGCGCGAATTGGATCGCCTCGGTTCGAGTTTGCCCGTCCGGGAAGGTGACTGTGAACTGGGGTGCATACCCGTGCCCAGTGAGATAGACCCGTTCTCCGCCGACTCGTAGCGGGTTGTTGACTCGCAGCTGAAAATCTTGCCATGAGTTGGTTGCGAGGTCCGCGCCAGCTTGGAACGAGATGTTCGAGGTGAACATCTCTGCCTGCCCATTGGGAAGATAGGTTGCTTCGAAGTCCTTGACGCGGACGCACAAAGGTCGCAGTCCGGTTCCGTCGATACTGTTTCCTGCCTGGAACGAGTCGTAGACCGCGGGGGATGTGTTGCAGAACCCAGGACCGTTGTCGGCGATGACGATGACGGAACCCTCGTAGCCGAACATCTTCCCGACAGCGATCGAGACGAGCATCCCGATCAGGGAGAGATGAAAGGCGAGGTTTCCAGCCTCACGCAGGTAACCCCTTTCGGCGGACACGGTTGTAACGCCATCGTTTTCGACGCGGGTGATCACACGCCAACGCCGCAACGACACCGCGACCCGAGCTGCGATCTCCTGTTGCGCAACGTCCACACTGCCGGTGCGGTGGTGCGGTAGGCGAGACAAATTCCGAGGAGCAGCGACCGGATCCGCCCGCAGTGCTTTCGCGTGGTCGACAACTCGTGGGCCGAGACAACCGACCAGTGAGATGAACAGAAGGGCGTACACGGAGGTGAACCAAAAGCTGCTGAAGACGTCGAACAATTGCAGCTTGTCCATCGCTGGACCCAGCGTAGGACGGGCAGCGATGTAGGCACTGACTTTCTGCGTGTTCAGATTGCGTTGGGGCAACACCGCGCCCGGAACCGCTGCGAGTGCGAGCAAGAACAACAGGACCAGCGCCGTACGCATGGAAGTCAGCTGCCGCCACGTATTGCGGACGGTAGCGGCTACAGTGCGCACGACATTGGGTCGCGGCGCACGGGTAGGCGATGCCTTGATTGCCGTCATATCGGCAGGACCACATTGGAGACGAACTCGTTGCGTAACCATCCGACGAATAGTTCCCACGCCCCGGTGAGTAGTGCGAGGCCGACCGCGACGAGCATGACGCCGCCCAGCACTTGGATGGCTCGGGCATTGTGGCGTAGCCACCCCACTCCTCGGATCGCCTTGGCAGACCCGAATGCCAGGACCACAAAGGGCAGGCCGAGACCCAAACAGTAGGCAACGATCAATACGACTCCACGAGCCGCAGTCGCACCTTCGGTACCGGCTGCAACGGAGATCACTCCGGCCAGGGTGGGTCCAAGGCACGGCGTCCAACCGAGACCGAATACCGCCCCGAGCAAGGGCGCACCGGCGAGTGATGAAACACGGCGCGGCGCAAAACGGGTGTCGCGCTGCAACATCGGGATCAGACCGACAAAGGTCAGACCCATAACGATGGTGATCACTCCGCCAATTCGTTGCAAAAGCTCACGGTTGACACTGAGTGTGCCGATCACACCGAACACAGACGCCGTCGCGGCAACGAACACGACAGTAAATCCTGCGACGAACAACACTGCGGCGCCGGTGACGCGCCACCGTCCGGTGATTTTCACCTTGTGGCCGACCATCGCCGTAGCGGGAGGCGCTTCCGCGCCGGATATCCCGGCGAGATATGACAGATAGCCGGGTACCAGCGGCACGACGCAGGGCGAGGCGAACGAGACCAAACCGGCGAGAAAGCACGCCCCGAGTGCGAGCAACAGGGGTCCGCTCGCGGCGAGAGTCTGGAAGCTGTCGCCGACCTGTGCGAGAAACGTCATTGTTCGGCGGCGATGCGCTCGATGACAGGCTGCAGATCATCGGTGAGTAGTGCGCGCATGAATATCGCTGCAACACGATGCTGCCGGTCCAGTACGAGAGTGGAGGGGATAACGCTCGTCGGGTAGTTGCCGCCCAGCGCGATCAACGTCCGCATCGACGGGTCGTAGATCGACGGGTAGGAAACCTGATTGTTCCGGACAAAGTCCTGGGCCTTGTCCTTCTGCGGGTCGCGGACGTTGATCCCGAGAAACTGGACGCCCAACTGTTTCGTTGCCTCGTAAGCGCGTTCGAGGTCGTCGGCCTCGGACCGACATGGAGCGCACCATTGGCCCCAGAGATTGATCACGACAACTTTGCCCGCGTAGTCCGAGAGCGAGACGTTCTGGAGGTCATCCATGAGGTCGGGGCCGGACAGGGTGCCGACCGTCCCTCGCTGTGCTGGTGGGTCGTAGAAGATGTCGGTTTTCCCGCCGGGAGAGACGAAGTCGAAGTTGCCGCCAGACGCGACCGCGTCGCTACCTGACGCGCAAGCGGTACTGGCGACGAGCGCCACAAGGAGCGCGAAGAGGAACGCCGTCGAGCGTGTGTTCTGCGTTGCGCGGGACTCCGGCCGGAGGACCCGCCGTAGGTAGCCGGCGAGTGCAGTAGTCAACTCAAATCCCGAATGGCAGAACGGATTTGGTCAGGACTATCGAACACCATCGGCGAGGTGATCCGATCGACGGTTCCATCGCCGCGGAGCAGAAAACTCAGCGGAAGAACGGGTGGCGTCGCCAGCTTCTGCTGAGCTGAACCGCTATCTACGTAGGACGGATAATGTGTTCCCAATTCTGCGAGCAATGCGAGTGCCGCATCGCTGTCGTCCTGCACGTTGAGCCCGACGACCCGAATCGCACCCGGTTCTTCGTCGTACGCGTCGAGGACCGGGATCTCGGCACGGCAAGGACCACACCAGGATGCCCATAGATTGATAAGAGTCGGCTCACCGTCGAGGGCAGCGCCGAGGTCGATGTCGGTTGCTGCTCCCAAACACCTCACCATGACGCCTCGGAGAATTCCGTCTTGGACGTCTGCGCTTGTTGTCGCGGTCGGGCACTGTGCTGCCGATAGTCCTGGCTTTGGCGGCGCGAAGGGCGCGTCTCCAAGGAGACTGTCGTTGCGACCGTACTCGGTTCGGTTCGGGAAGAAGCCCGACTTCGATGATTGTGAGCGAGGCCAGATCGCCGCGATCAGGGTGACGATCACTATCAGGAAGAACACGCACCAACGGGTTCTGACCTGCATAAAACCTACTTTCGTAGTCGCTGATCGCGAGCGGATGGTCATCACGGTCCACCTGGACGTTTTATGGTCGTCGGTGAAATGCGTTGTCGTCGGGATGGCGCCGGGTAATCGCATGACTCACAACAGTCCGGACCAGTACGACCAGAATCGATGCGCGATCAGTGCGACCACGACAAGCGCCCAAACCGTCAGCGGCACAGCGTGATTGCTCGCGATGACGGTGAAGATCGAGCGCTGTTTCGGCGCCGCGAAGCGTTCGAAGTTGTGGAGAGTGGTGTACCAGAAAATCGGCACCGTAACCGCCCAGACAATCATGCAGTAGGGGCATAGAGCGCCGATGGTGTAAAGGCTCTGGAATATAAGCCAATGCACGAACAGCGCCCCGGCCAGAACGCCGGCTTGCAGGCCGAGCCAATACCACCGTGCGAGCTGAGCACCGGCGAGCAATGCGGCACCGGTGCTGGCAACTACAGCGAAACCACTGATGCCGAGCAGGGAGTTTGGAAAACCGAACACCGATGCCTGCCAGGTCTCCATCACCGAGCCGCAGTTCAGAACCGGACTGATGCTGCATGAGGGCAGGTACAGGGGATCGACTTCGAGCATGAACTTCTCGACCGTCAGCAGAAACGCTGCCGCCGACCCGGCCAACCCACCGATCAGTAGCAACCACGGCAAAATTCGTTCGAACCGGCCGGTGCCGGTCTCTGTCGCGGTGTCCGGCGCGGGCACGCCGTCACGATCAGCCGAGCGCGGCGTCGAGAGCATTGGTCAGGTCGGCGTAGCTACGTGGCTTGATTTGAGTGCCGTTGACAAAGAAGGTCGGGGTGCCTTTCACGCCGAGTGCCTGGCCGTCGGCAACGTCGATGCGTATGCGATCGAGAGTTGCCGAATCGGTGTAGGCAGAATCGAAGGCATTCATCTCGAGTCCCAGTTCGCTCGCGTAGCCACGGAACAACTCGTCTTTTGGTGTGCGTTGCTCACCCCATTCGGATTGCGTCTCGTACATTTTCTTATACATCTGTTCGAATTGGCCTTGCCGTGCAGCGGCTTCGACCGCTCGCGCTGCACGTTCGGCATTGAAATGCGATGGCAGCGGAAAGTAGCGGACGACGAAATTGACTCGATCGCCGTAGTCACGTCGCAGCTGTTCCACAACGGGAAACATCGCCCCACACGCCTCGCATTCGAAGTCGAGGAATTCCACGAACGTCACCTTCCCGTCTGCGACGTTGGAAAGTCGGTGACTGTCAGCGCGCACAATCGCAGCGGAGCGATCGCCGACAACGTCGTCGCCGTCGTCAGTGGTGCGGTTGGTCAACAACAAAGCGGCGAGCGCCACGATGAAGGCACCTACCAGTGCCAACGAAATCCTGAGGTTTCGTGTCATCGTTCGTTAGCTCCTCGGCGATCACGGGATACGGACAAATGCGACAAAGTGGTCATGCTCCCACACTAGCGGATTTCGAAACGGCGACCTGTGACGTGAGCTTCGAATCAAGTACACTCTTTGCTGTTTATAGCTGATGTTCGTTCGGCAACTGTGAATTGCGTTGGTTGGAAATCTATTTGGCCGGATGAGTTCGACGAGCGGACCCGAACGTAAAACACCCGCGATCACCGCTGTGGGTCGAGGCTCTTGAGATATAGGTTGTACGCGGTCAATTCGGCGTCGTCGATTCGGCGCTCCTTGACCGCGGATGTCCGCGCTTCGTCACGGTTCCATCGAACGGCGAAGACAATCACGATCAGCAGCGCGATCGGTTCGCCGTACGACCAAGCCAACCCGCCTGCCAGTTGCTGATCCGTCATCGGGTCGATTCCCCATTGCGGTGGGGGGTCTGCAAACAGCGAAACCATCGGGGATGTCGACATCATGACGATGACGCCAAAAAAGACATGTAACGGCATCTCGAGGAAAAGATCGAAGAATCGTCCGATGTTACTTTGTCGCACGGGAAGTGGTCCCGTTGACAGAATTGGAACAATGAATAACAGGCCACTTGCGAGGAAGAACAGCTCGATCGCAATGTGTCCGATCCAGCTGGACCCAACGATGTCGAGGAGAGAAGACAAGTACAGGCCGTAATAGCTGAAAAGGAACAGCGGGATGGTCACCCCGGGATTCAGCACGATCCTTGCTGCTCGGCTTCTGAGTCCACTCAAGGCAACGATCAGGAGAATTCGGCCAGCGCCGTGATGCGCAGCTGTGCGAAGGAGTAATCGACCGGGTGAGCCCAGAACCAGGAGGGGGGGAATCGCCATCGAAAGCGTCAGATGCTGAAACATCCACACGCTGAACAACTTGTGCCCATAGCCCTCGATGCCCAGTCCGGTTACAACGATCAGGAGCCCGCATCCGAAGAGGAAGGAGGCTGTTCGCCGCCCTTGCCATTTCGTGCCGCTTGCGCGCAATCGAAATAATCCCCAGCAGTACAGCACAGCGAGGGTTACCCCGATCAACGGCAGAATCGGTACCGGTTGGGGATTCCATCCCAGGAGCGTCGCAATCGTCGGCGGCGCCTCCGGGATGACCGCGATAGTTAGCATCAATTCGCCTATCGGTCCTGCGTCTGGGCTCGCACCGTCGAATCAGCGATTCTTCTTGCCCGTGCCGCGGAGCGCCAGAAAAGAGCCGACCACGAGCAGAACTCCCGCAGTGCCGGCTAGCGACCACTTGATCGCGTTGTTGCCGGAAGGCGTAGGTGCCGGAGTCGACGCTGCCGCGGGCGGTACTCCGGCTACGTTCGCTTGCGCCGGAGTTCGCGAACGATCGATAAGGTCGAATTCGTATGATCCGCTTATCGGATGGCCGTCTTCCGATACGACCCGGTAGGCGACGGTGTAGCGCCCCGGTGGTATCCCGTCACCGACCTCGGCTCGAACGCGCGCTTGCTCGACGACCGGACCTTCTGCAGCCCATTGGATTCCGTCGATTCCGGTCACCGTTAGTGCTGCAAAACTAGGTTCGATCTGCTGATTGAACACAAGGGTTACGGCGGTGAGCGGTGCCTCGAACTCGCCGCCGGCGGCGGGGTCGGAGGACTCGAGTTCGCTATGTGCACCTGCAACCCCCGCACTCCCGAAGAGGGCAAGAAACGCCGCCGCGAAAATTACCAAGATAGATTTCACGCGCGAGCCCTTCGTGGTTTCGTCCAAGGCTGGGGGACTAGCGACCAGCCAAACTTCTTCTACTACTACTATATATAATAGTAATACAGAAGGTCCATGCGGCAAGGTGGTGAGCGCGGTCTCGCTGGCGCTGGAAACCGATCGGGCGAGCGCCTGCCATCGAATCCTGAGTCTGGCCTGCGCCGCGCCTCCCTATGTCGGACTTGACTGTTGGCGCGTGGAATGGAAGTCAGCTCACGCCTTGAGTTCGACTTTAGCGTGCGGTTCCGACAGCCACAGCGACGTAAGCACTCGGCGATACGATTCGATCGCAGCGAACCGCATCTCAGGCACTGGTTGCGTGCCAGCGCCACTGCTTGCGACATCGAAGGCCAGCGAGACTGCCTGGCAAGCAAGCGCTGCGGCCGGACTCCCGACGTCCGTGATTGCACCGACGATGTGCGACGCGGCGTCGACAAGCTCCAGCGGTAATTCAACTTTCCTTCGTATAGGCATGGTTCGTGAGCGCGTCGAGTCTCCGCCTATAGCGAGGCGAGCTTCAGCGACACGAATCGACTTTTGCAGTTGCCGCTCGTAGACCGAAAACCGCCGTGGATTCTCGACGTGGGTGGCGGTGATCCGGGGGAGCGACCGAATTTGTCCCGCAAATGGTTTCAGCCCGCCGCCATGTAAAGCGTCCGCGGCCAATTCGCGAATTAACCAATCCGCCAATGTGGCCGTCACTGCATCGGTCGCAGGCAAGGTGATTACCGGAGTTGGACATGATCCCGTGCAGTGAACTTCGCTCGACATCCCAAAGCGCCTATTCGTGAGAGTTGGGCTTGGCGTCGCCAACCCCTCCTCGGATGCGGCCTCGTTCAATAATCGAGCGGTCGGTGACCTCGATCGCATCGCCTTGCGAACCCCATCCAACGTGCGCTTCTTTACGTATTCGATCAATCATGTGCGGATAATGCAGCTCGAATGCAGGACGCTCTGACCGGATGCGCGGCAACTCGTAGAAGTTGTGACGCGGGGGCGGACAGCTGGTCGCCCATTCCAAAGAGTTCCCGCATCCCCACGGATCGTCGACGGTGACAACCTCGCCATAGCGAAAGCTTTTGAAGACATTCCAAACGAAGGGCAATGTCGATGCACCTAGGATAAAGGCCCCGACGGTCGAGATGCTGTTCAGCAACGTGAACCCGTCGCTAGGCAGGTAGTCGGCGTAGCGGCGCGGCATACCTTGCGACCCGAGCCAGTGCTGGACCAGGAACGTTGTGTGAAACCCTATGAAGGTCAACCAGAAATGCGCCTTCGCGAGCCTCTCGTCCATCATTCGCCCGGTCATCTTCGGGAACCAAAAGTAGATTCCCGCGTAAGTCGCGAACACGATGGTGCCGAAGAGCACGTAGTGAAAATGCGCGACAACGAAATAGGAGTCGGTTACTTGGAAGTCCAGCGGCGGGCTCGCGAGGAGCACACCCGACAAACCACCGAACAGGAAGGTCACGAGAAAGCCGATAGAGAACAGCATCGGTGATTCGAAGGTCAACTGTCCCTTCCACATCGTTCCGATCCAGTTGAAGAATTTGACACCCGTGGGAACGGCGATCAAGAACGTCATGAAGGAGAAGAACGGCAGCAGCACGGCACCTGTCGCGTACATGTGGTGCGCCCACACCGCGATCGACAGAGCGGCGATGCCGAGTGTCGCATAGATCAGGGTGGTGTATCCGAAGATCGGTTTTCGGCTGAATACGGGGAAGATCTCGGACACGATCCCGAAGAACGGTAGTGCGATGATGTACACCTCGGGGTGACCGAAAAACCAGAACATGTGTTGCCACAAGAGGACACCACCTGTCGCTGGGTCGAAGATGTGGCCGCCGAGGTGACGGTCGACAGCGAGGCCCATCAACGCGGCCGTGAGTAGCGGGAACGCGAGCAGGACCAGGACGCTGGTGACGAGGATGTTCCAGGTGAAGATCGACATCCGGAACATAGTCATGCCAGGCGCACGCAAGCACACCACCGTTGTGATCATATTGACGGCGCCGAGGATCGTGCCGAGACCACTCACCACGAGGCCCATGATCCAGAGATCGGCGCCCACGCCGGGCGAATACAGGGCACTGCTCAGCGGGGAATAGGCGGTCCAACCGAATTCGGCGGCGCCGCCCGGAGTGATGAAGCCTGCGGTCGCCATCGTCGCGCCGAAGAGGTACAACCAGTAGCTGAAGGCGTTGAGGCGTGGGAAGGCAACGTCGGGAGCGCCGATCTGCAGCGGCAAGATGACGTTGGCGAAACCGAACACGATTGGGGTTGCGTAGAACAGCAGCATGATTGTGCCGTGCATGGTGAATAACTGGTTGTACTGCTCGTTCGACAGAAACTGCAATCCTGGGACCGCGAGCTCGCTACGAATCAGAAGGGCCATCAGGCCGCCGATCATGAAGTACGCCATCGATGTAACGAGATACATGATCCCGAGCACCTTGGGGTCTGTCGTCGTGACCATCTTGTACAGATAGGAGCCCTTGGGGCCGACCCGTGGCGGAACAGGCCGCCGCGCAACAAGTTTGGGTGCTACCGCTGTCATGGCGCCCTTCGGTCTCTCGCTTGATTGCAACTCAGAACAACGTCGAGTTTAGCCTATCTACTATTTCATATAGTAGAAAGGTGCGATCTTCGACTTGGTCCAGGTCAGCGCAGCAGAACGCACCCGATCGTGGCCGTGGCCATCAACGCAACTCCGGCAGCGAGGGCGGGAAGGAGGGTGGGTAACAACGCTGCAGCGATACACGCGCCAGCTCTTGTTCCGGTCCGTGGCACCCCGGACGTGACCATCTCGAGACGGCGCAGCCTGGTGCCCGTGGCGTCATTGAGAAGTCGAAGGGTCACCGTCGGCAGGTGTGTCACTGAAGCCGAGACTGCGAGCAGCGCAGACCGCATCGAGTCGGTACTCGTGGCTTCGGCGGCAGACTGATCTGCAGCAAGTTCGATCAGGGTTTCGACTGCTGCCGGTGCAGCGACGAAGAGTGGGATCCGCGGAAACGCTGCAGCAAGGACTTCGCACACACTCAGGATGAGATGATGGTGTGAACGCAAATGCGCACGTTCGTGAGCAATGACGGCGTCGCACTGTTGAGTAGTCAGACAGCGCGCCAGCCCTTCGGTCGCGACGATGTAGCCGGGTCGACCGTCAATGCTGTATGCCATCGGCAACGGATGCTCGAGCCAAATCACGCCACTATGCATTGCGTCTCTGCGGGCGACGACAGTCAGAATGTCTCGATGAAGGGTTCGAATCTTTGACCGGGCGTGCTCGTGCCGATGGGCGGAGAAAACAAGTCGCACGGCGACGGCGCCGGCTAAGAGCACACTGCCTACACCCACGAACGCGCCTATCCATGGGCGAACGGCGTGTTGCAAAGTAGCGAGGCACCTGGTGAGCGCTTCAAGCGTGGTTTCGACCGGAGCATGTGTGGGCCAGATCAGAACGAGAGCAGCTGATCCGGCGAAGAGAAAGAAGCCGGCGATCGTGGCTAGCCACGATGTCAAGGCAACGACGGGCGGGACCGACTTCGGGAGTCGCTCGAGGAGCACTGGCATGACGAGTGCCGCAACAACAGCGCCAACCACCATCGGGAAGGCTAGGATCACTGGCTGGAATCGCCGGAAGACAGACCTAGGCGAATCGCCTCGGATTCGGTCGCAGACACATTTCTCGCCAGGTGTAGCAACACAGCTGCGGAGTCGGCGCTCGCGTCCAAAATTTCCCGCAGTGCACGGGAGGTCGCCTCTTCGCGGCTTCGGCTCGGCCGATAGAGAAATCCTCGGCCGTGCTTATCGCGCAGAACCCAGCCCTTCTCGTAGAGATGCGTCATCACCGTGAGAACTGTTGTGTAGGCGAAAGTCTGGTTGCGGTGGGTCAAGGAGTCCAAAATGTCGCGGACAGACTGTGGCTCCGCGCATCTCCAGAGAATGTCCATCACATCGGCCTCGAGCGCTCCGAGGCCCTTGATGTGGCCCTTCTTCCCTCGTGTCATGCAGTCCTTCTACGATCGGGTAGCTGGGCATCGGCCGCGGAGTGGTAACAGATATATGACGGTCTGATCTGACAGACTACAACTATTTCTTATAGTTTTCTCGCTCGCCTTACGGTTGGCGAGCGCTGCGGGTGTGAATTCGCAAGCATGGACATTTGACGCACGGCTCGCGAACACCAGTATCTCGAGCCACCGAAGACCGCTCAGGCGGAATCGTTGGAGATAGATGCCCCGCGCGCTGCGAGCCACGCTGTCGGGTCGACCTGCTCCCCGGAAGGGGACTCCACTTCGAAATGGAGATGGGGTCCGGTGGAGTTTCCGCGGTTTCCTACCGATGCTATTTGATCGCCCGCACGTACTCGTTGACCGCTAGATACGTTGTTGCCTTGATTGTGACCGTACGTTGTAATTGTTCCGTCGTCGTGTCGAATGCGAATCCACAAACCGAATCCCTGCGCGGGACCGGCGCTGATCACCGTGCCCTCAGCCACGGCAACGATGGGCGTACCCAGTGAGTTCGCGATATCGATGCCACCGTGCCCGCGGCCGTCACCCACCAGCGAGGTGACGGTACCTGTCGTCGGTGGCACGACTTTCGCGTCGCTGCGGGGAATCGGTCGACCTTGTGTATTCGGCACTGGCACTGCACCTTTAGGCACATGAGGTACCGACTGTCGGTGCGGTGCGCTCTCGGCGTCTAGTACGCCGACGAGGCGGTCGACATCAAATGACGCCAGGAACCTCCGGCCCACGGTGGGATCGACTGAATCGAGGGCCGCGGCGCAGTCGATCGCACCGCTTTCAACCTCGCTCGCGATAGCGGAACCGACTCGTTCGGCCGTCCACTTCGTAATGCATTGTGTGAGTACCAGTTGTGACTCCGCGAAGTCGCCAAGGGTGCCGTCGGATGATGCGCTGTCGAGGCCATCTGTCACGATCGCAGCGATTGTGCCGATCAGGTATGGGTCCGGCGTCCCTGACCCCGAGTCGGGTGACGCGGACGCGAGGGGTGCTCCGATAGAAATGCTCACAATCCCACTGCAGGCACTGATCAGTGCTAGCCATCGTGCATTGCGTGACTGCGTCTGTTTCTTCATCGGGTACCTCTCGCTGGGGACTTCGGATCCGCCGAATTGATGTCGAGCCCGCCGTCAAGCCGACACGCCGCATCACTATTGCACTTCTGCCCCATGCGCGCCACCAGCCCCGTTGGCAACACAGGGGAGTGGGACGAGCATTGCGACCGATGTTCGGTCTGCGTTGCGTGGCAAGTCGTCCAGCTCGAATGGACGCCCTGATTTCAAAGATGCTGCGTGGCAGCAAGATCGGCGCTCATCGCACTCGGTTCGCAGGGTGCAGGCAGGCGGGAGGCGATGCGCAGTCTGCACTGGATCCGAAGCGGAAGTTCTACTATTTGAAATAGTATTGAGATGTACGCACCCCACCGAAGGCGGCGTCCAGGCAATTCGTTCGGCGATTGGCGAACGCACTCTCCAGTGCTCCAGAAGCGCCCGGCCTGGTCGCCGCTCTGCGCGTGGCGACTGAGAGCGCGGCGCACGGACTCATCATCGATGTCCGTTACGTTCCCGGCATCGGCCGGCATCTCAGAGCTGCTAGGTGGTGTCTGACGACGACTATTTGCACGTCGACGAATGTGCTCGCGCATGCACCGCACCAAGGTCAGATTCGTGCATTGGCGGCAGTCCGCGCCACCGTTCGAAATGAGTTCTGCACTGGTTGATCCGTCCAGATTCCGTCTTTCGGATTTCGATTCCGCGCTGTGGAGGTGCCGACGCATCTCGCGGACACGGCGTCAACTCACTTCGGGCTGCTGGGGACCCGCACGATCGAGTCGTGCCGCTCGCGTTGCTCATATCTTCTCTGGCTGGCTGGATCCGGACTGAACAGTCCCGGGCCTGGGCCACCGTGCGTTCCGCAGACCGCTTTCGTATGTCTCCGCCGAGGAGCCGTTCGAGCTTGGAGCGGACCGCCTCGTAGTCGGCCGGCGCGTCCGAATTCGGCCATTCCTGCGCGGCCATCCACAGCCAGTAGTGAATTGCTCTCAGCTCGGTTGACGTGAAATCGTGGCCGGCCGCGGAGTCGATGCCATCGATGTCACTCCTCCCGATTTGAGCGTTTTGTCAGCTTCGCCTGGCTCCATGGCTGTCGTTTCAGCAACAACCAGCCATCATCTGATGTCATCGACCATGGATGTAAGGGGTTCGCCGGCACGCCTACCCCACGATTACCCCACGCCAACAAGAAAGACCCCCTCGAAAGGGGGCCTGACCTGGTCTAACTGTGGTGCGCGATACTGGGATTGAACCAGTGACCTCTTCCGTGTCAGGGAAGCGCTCTCCCGCTGAGCTAATCGCGCGAGGTGGAGACGGGAATCGAACCCGTGTGCACGGCTTTGCAGGCCGTTGCCTCACCACTCGGCCACTCCACCGTAAGGTCGAAATCGACCTTCTCGAGCGGATGACGGGATTCGAACCCGCGACCCCAACCTTGGCAAGGTTGTGCGCTACCAGCTGCGCCACATCCGCATTTTGTCCCTGCGAGACTGTTTCCGGCCTCGCTGGGTGCGAGGTGAAACATTAGCCGACGTACAGGTGAAGTCACAAATCCGCTGGCCAGCGGCGGATTTTCCCTCAGTCGTCCAAGTGGTGAGCGGGTGCTCACCGATTGCCCTTCCCAACACCTCTTCCACGCTGGTACGGGGGATTGGGAACCGCCGGAGCCACCGTGTTAAAGTTCCACCTCGTTCGGGCGGTGTTACTACAGCCCCCGGTCCCGTGGCTCAGTGGAAGAGCGTCCGCTTCACACGCGGAAGGTCGCTGGTTCGATCCCAGCCGGGACCACAACAAGAAACCGCCTGTTAACAGGCGGTTTCTTGCGTTTCAGGCGGAGTCGATTCTTGGGCCCGTGGGCCCTGCGTGGGCCCTGCGGATTTGTAGGTCTCTGTGGGCACTGGTGACTCTGCGACGGCCTGCCCTAGCATCTGCACACCTTGGCGCCTCTGGTACGTTCGGTGTCATACGGCCCCCGTTGGTAGGGAATACCTGCTGAGAGCAGTGATCGGACGGTTTCATCGCCGCCTGTAGCGAAAAGGGAACTCGGGGATAACAGCAGGCCACTCATATGACGCCAGCCGCAGAAAGTCACCTGCCGTGCGGAACAACCAGTAATTCTGGAGTTCCGTCGTGTCTTCTGCATCTACGCTTCCTGAGCTTCGCGCCTTCTCAGTGCCCGAGGTCTCCGAACGTCTACAAATCAGCCAACGCGCCGTCTGGCGCTTGCTTGCGAATGGTCAGCTGAAAACCCTCTTTGCCCGTAAGCCGGGTGTACCGGTGCGCATTCCGGCAGAAAGCCTGCGTGCATTGCTGGCCAACGGCCACCGCGACGGTATTGGTGGCGATGCCTGATGCCGCATGCACAAAACCCCGCCAGCAGCGCTGACGGGGCCTTGAAGACTGGGGAGTCTTGGGATAACGATAACAGTGCCGCGGACGCTTACGCCCGTCTCTGCCAGAGCCTCGTGGACGAAGGCCATATCGACACTGAAGGCAGGGCAGTCGAGCGTTCGCAGCCTGACATGCTGCGCGCTGGACTTCTTCGCCTCGGCGTTAACCAAATCGACCGCTTCACCGATCTCGTGTCGGCCGGCATGCTGAATCTCACAGAGCTCGGACAGATCGTTGCCACCCGCGACAAGCACATGGTGAGCGAGCAGGCGGCCCGGCTGCAGCCCGACATCGAGCCCATCGAGATCGATCTGGCCGCCCTCGGCGAGATCGACCTTGCCACGGTCTCCGACACTGCTGACCCACCGCTAAGTCCCTACCTCGACGGCCTGTTACCCGAGGTCGGCTGCGCGCTCCTTGCCGGCAAGGGGGGCGTGGGTAAGACCTGGGTGTGCCTGCGAGCGTGTCAGGACGCGGCGAAGGCTTCAGGATGGGCCACCGGTGCTGCGGTGTACCTGGACTTGGACGGCAATGGTGTCGGCAAGCTGTACGCACGCCTGCGGATGCTTGGGATGCCGGACAGTGCCATCACCAGTCGAGCAGTGAACATCGTCGATCCGGCTGCCCTTGGTGGCGAGCGCCGAATGAGCACATTTGAGGCGCTGAGCGGCATCCTGAAGGGCCTCGAAACAACCCGGCCGCGACTGGTCATCATCGACTCGTTCGCGAAGGCGATCGCGGCTATGGGTGGCAGCGAAAATGATGCCTCGGATACTAACCGCGTGCTTGGCCTCGTCGAGGTGCTGCGGACCCTCTGCTCGGTCGTGGTGATCGACCACGTCGGTCACGAGAGCACGAGCCGGCCGCGTGGTGCAGCGGCGAAAATCGACACCCCCGACACGGTCGTGATGCTGCAACCCCATCAGGATGCCGACGCCGATGTGGTCGCGGCCGCCACAGTCATGGCTGTCAAGGACCGACACGGCGCGCTCCGGCAGCTTGCCGCTTCCGGTGATCTCGTGGGCTCGGGCAGTCACCTCGGGGTGATCCGAGTGCGGCGTGGTGAGCCGTACTCGGTCAATCTGGTGACCGCGAGGGCCGCGAACGAAGCTGCCGAGACGGCCGCCTCGATCGCTCGCGTCACCGGCACAGACCCGAACTCGCGGCGCCGGGCCGAAATCGAACGCTGGATCGCAGAATCGGGTACCGCAGGCGTTTCCAAGAGCGAGCTCGCCGTGTCGGTGGTGAAACTGCACAGCACCCTCGCACTACCGCGGGCGGACGCGCGCGCGTTTGTCGCCGATGTAGTGGACGGACTGCTGCGTAGCGGCTGGGTGACGGAGTCACCGGTGCGTGGTGGTACCCGCGTGGTCTGGACGGCACCCGAACCGATACTCAACCCCGCAACTGACGACCCGTTCGCAGGACCGGTCGCCCCGGGATGGGACGGCACCCCTCCGCGATGAAAGTGTGTCGGACCACGCTATGGCGGCTGTCCCCGGCAAGGAGATAGAAGTCCCGCACCGATTGGTGCGGGACTTTGCTGCGGGCGGTGCCGCCGGCAATCTGTTGAGGCGCACCCTCACGTGCGCCGCAAGCCTCGCGGCCGAAGTTTAGATATTCGAGTTGGATATTCGGACGTTTGATCTGTCCGGGCAAACGTCCGTTTTCAAGCGGCCGGTCGTTTCTTGCTCAGAAACTCGCGGATAAACTCCGCTTTGACCTGCAAAAACCGGTACTTGCGGTGGCTCGTGAGTTGTGTCAACTTGGACCAGACCGAGGATCGGAGACCGAAGGGTTCAGCTCGTGGCGATGGCCAGCAAGACCTCAGCGCTGCCGGCGAGTCATGTCTACAACGAACTCGTCGGTCCGTTCTATGACATCACCGGCCTGACCCGGTGGTGGGGCGTGAACCGGCAGACAGTCAACGAGGCCGTGGCCACAGGCACCGTGATTGCCTGCCAACTGGACGCTGGCCAGTGGGTTTACCCGGTCTGGCAGTTCATCGACTCGGGTGCTGCGCATCCACACCTGATCACCCTGTGGGCAACGCTGCGCGCTGCCGCAGACCCGTGGACATGCGCCGTATGGCTATGTACCCCTCAGTCCGAGCTCGACGATCAGAGCGCGGCGCGCTGGATCGCACATGGCCACTCTTTCGAGGCGGTCTTGGTGCTGGCCCGCGCCGACGCGCAACATTGGGCCGGTGATCAGTTGGGCGATCGAACCGTCTCGCAGCCCCCGCCACCAGAAACCGAGTAGCTGGCCCCGCCGACAGCGAGGGACGAAGTATCCCAAAGAGTCTGTGGCGGTGTACATCTCGCAAAGGTGTACGTCCCGGCCCCGTCATGGCTTGAATGCCACGCGCGCATTCGGAGCTGACCGCAATTGGTTCAATTCAAGGAGCAAGCCGTTGCGGCGAAGTTCAGCGTCGGGCCGAACGCCACAAACGGCGGAGAAGACTTCGAAAGGCCCATGGGGAGGGTTTAGTCGGTGCGGCGCAAGCCCCGGTCGAGTTCGCAATTGGTCACGGTGATGCAGGAATTCCCCGGAAGTGCCACTCAATCGATTGGTACTACGACTCAGCGTGTGGATTATCGAGGAAGGACATTTCGTGTCGAAATTGGCGGCCGGAGTTGCAGATCTGATCGCGATGGGAGTTGAGGGCCAGCACGAGCCCTTATGGCACCCGCTATGGCGGGAGTTGGCAGCCTATGCCGAACCGCTCGAGGTGGGAGACAAGCCCACGGCGACACTCCTGCGCGCGATCTGGCGGGCACTCGAACCGACGGATCCTGAAGACGCGGGATACATCGATTGTCCAACTTTGACCGACGAGCTCGAGCTATGGAGCGAGGGAAGAGTGCGCGAGGGACTCTATGCGCTTCGATACGTCGATCTGACTATCAACCATGGGTTCTATTGGCGGTGTGCATGGACTTACGGATACCAGCCACCAGTTATCGAATTGACGCTGGACCACGCCTTCGAACAGCTGGTCGTTGGGCGAAACAAACTGTCCGCTCAGCAATGGCGCGCAGTCCGCCTGAACGCCCGTAACCGCTGGCGCGAAGGCGCACCACACGGCCTCCCCCGACGGTGATTTTGCCCGCCTGATAGCCGCGGAACCACTGAACTTTCGTCGATGACCCGTACGCGCTGGGCGACGGCGCCGGGCTGCGGTGGTCAGGCAGATTCACCGCCAGGTCGACGCCCAAAGCGGTCGGCCTGTTCACGCACGCGGGGAGTAGGGCCGACCGGGCGACCGAACGCCGCAGCCGCTCACCACGGTGCCTGGCGCGACCGCATCGAGTGCCCAGGTGCACTCGCTACGGCGTTCGTTGATCCTGAGCCGAGGCAACTGCCGCGCCGGGGTGGCGCGAGATTCGGCGATGTGTGAAAATCGCACATGTGGATGCCAAGACACTGGGCGGGCGTATCAAACAGGCTCGCGAGGACCTCGATATAACCCAGGAGCACCTGGCCAATCGTGCCGGAATCGACCGCACTGCCGTCCTTCGTATCGAAAAGGGCGAGCGGAAGGTCTCGGCGGTAGAGCTTGTCAGTCTCGCCGAGGTCCTCGCAACCCCGCTGGCATGGTTCGTGCGAGACCCCCTGCCTATGGTTGTCAGTCGCCGCTCGGACGCCAGTCCCGCACATGAGGTGACGGCTCTGATGGACCGGCATCTGGAGCTGCTCGCGGGCGACGTCGCGGGCCTGCTCGAATCCGGGGTGATCACGGCTGTGCCGGACCGACCCCAGTGGCGCACACCGCAGTCGCATCCTGAAGCCGAGGCCACCGCTAGTCAGGTTCGGGCGCACCTCGGTGTCGGAGTCGACCCTGTGCTGGGGCTTCCCGAAATCGCCGAGCGGCTCGGCTTGTACTCATGTTCCTTGGGGCTCGGTGAGGGAGGCGCAGACGGCGCGATGGTGGAGGTGTCCAGCAATGCAGCCGTAGCAGTGATCGACGGCGACACCAGAATTGGCCGTCGGCGGATGTCACTTGCGCACGAACTAGGACATTGGCTGTTCGGCGATCCCTTCGACTCGGTCGCAAGCGACGCCGAGCGCATGATCAATTCGTTCGCGGCGCATTTCCTCGCCCCCCGCGCGGGTGTCAATGGGTTATGGCTCAAGCACCACAACGACGTTGTCCGAGACAAGGCCATCCGCGTGGCGGCGACTTTCCGCATGTCGTGGTCAGCGGTCATCTTCCATCTCCGGAATCTGAACCTCATCAACGAAGACGAGTACCGCCACCTCGAAGGGCGAAATCCGAAAACTGGTGAGTTTGCGAAGCTGGGCCTGACGCTCGATACCGACGAGCTGGGGCCTCCGTCGCTGTCACCGGTGCTGACCGCCGCAATCGTGGCGGCCTACATTGACCGCAGAATGACGGCAGGCCGCGCGGTGGAACTTCTCCGCGGTGCGCTCGTCGAGGACGACCTGCCCGACCGGCGTGAGGAATCGGCTGAAGACTTCGCAAGCCTGTGACCACGCCCGACGGCCCTCGATGGGTCATGGACACCTCCACGTTCACCCACTTCTGCCGTGCAGGTCACGAGGAAGTGCTCGAGCGGTTGGCGCCCCAGGGACTGATCCTGATCCCGGATACCGTGAACGCCGAGGTTGAGGATGGCCGCGAGGCCGGATACGACATCCCGGCGCTTGCGACCCTGTCCTGGGTCGAAATCGGGGTGCTCACCGAAGACGAGTCGATGACACAGCTGTACATCAAGGTCGACATGCCGTCAGGCAAGAGCGATCGTCCTGGGAAGAATCTAGGCGAGTGCGCGGTCCTGGCGTGCGCACAACACCGCGAAATGATCGCCGTAATTGACGACGGTGATGCGCGGGAACAGGCACGTGCGCGGAATCTCAAGTTCATCACAACGATGCGGATCATCGCCGAGGCGCATAGGCGTCTGGACGACGTCGACGCGGAGCACTTGTACGAGGCACTCATCGCAACGGGGATGCGCCTCCCGAAGACAGACAGTTTCGTCGGCTGGGCTTATGCGATCGGTTGGCTACCAGGCGACTGACATGGGCCTCGTCGGCTACTCAAGCTGTCGCCGCCCCGGCACCTGGCTGCAGTTTCGCTGACCCCAACAGTAGGAGAACTTGCACTCTGGCTTCCTGCGCCCGGTGCGGTTTCTCTTCTTTCGCCACCGGATCAGACGGGCGGGCGCGAAAATGTCATCCCAGTTTGGGGGGAGCACACAGCGAAATGGATTCGAAGCGCGTCCAGGAACCCTGGCTGCCGCGCTGGAGGGTCGGGTTCCTCTTTGCCTCCGGCTGAGCCGGGCGACCCTTCACTTAGCGGACGTCTAAGGGTCGTTCAAGGGACTGCAAATCTGTACACGCGGAGCCGACACGACATCTAATAGACAATTGAGTCACTAGATAACTGTCTCTCGGATGTCGTGGGCTCCATACCGTCCGTTTAACTGTCCTTTAGATGCACTTTGTACCGTCTCTAAACTGCTAGCGCATGGCTCCAAAGTGACTTTTGCGCAGTAACTGGAGCGCGGCGTTGTCGTCTTTCTCTGCGGGAATCTGTGTCGCTGACGAATCACCCTGCTACGCACACGATTATCAGGTGGTCCTGGGTCGGTGCGCAGCCGACAGGTCAAGGGGCTCTTGCGTTGTCACGGGCGGCGACGGGAAATACTCCGCGAGAAAACAGCAGTGTCGAACTGCGATAGTCCGGCGATCTTCGGCGCGGGCACATTCGCCGGGGCGAGGTCACCCGCAGGCGTCGTTGGCGCAGCATTGATCCCGGCGCTGGTTCGGAGTAGATCATGGCGGACAACGAGATGTCCGCGATCTTTCGGGAGGTGCTGGCGGTGCGCCCCACAGGTGCGTCTGAGGCTGCCGGCGCGGTGGTCGAGTGCCCGACAGCGGACGCGAGCGAGCGGGTGTTTGGGTCGGCCGTACTCCCAGCACGTAGTGGCGGTCAATGCTTTTGAGGTTCGTCGGGCGCAGCCCTAATGCCTCCGGCAGGGCGCAGATGGAGGGGTGAGCTTGCGAATCGGGAGGGGTGAGCTTGCGAGCCCCGACCACCCATCCTACGGCGCCTAGGAAGGGTCGGCGCGGAGGCTGGATACCAATAGGGGGTACGGGTATTATCGACAGGGAAGGGCCCCGACGATGATGCGCATACACCGGTATCCCCGGAGCGTTGAACCTTCTCCGGTGTGGGGCGGGGCTGGCGACGACCGTGCGAGGCGGAGGACCCTGCCGCAACACACACCGGATCACCGACTGAAGGGAGGATTCTGTGTCCGAGAACGCAAGCCGCGCGAGCATGAATCACCAGGGCCACGGCTCCACCGGAACGGCGGGAGACCGCAAGGCCCGCCGCGGCATCACCCGCGAGGCGCAGCGGAAGACCGAAGGGCCGAAAGCCATCGCGTGGTACGCGAAACACAATCCCGCGATTATTCCCGCGAAAACTCACCTGAATATCGACATGGTCAATGACGGAGCCGGTGGGTTCCGCGAGACCGAGTCGATTGACGAGGTGGTGGCGTACGGCGACGACCGCGCTTCACGGGTGAAGCCCGGCCTCAGGGATGGCAATCGATTTGCTGTGACGACGGTTGGACATCTGCCGTGGGCGTACCTGGAGCCCGATGGCACCGAGTACCAGCCGGTCGACGCTGCCGGTGTGCCGAAGGTCTTCGGCTCGGGTCCGAAGGCGGGACAGCCCATCATGGAGCCTCGGTACCGGATCAAAGCCGACTGTGAGGAGAAGGCGAAGGCCTACTTCAACGATTGGATTGAGTTCCAGGCTGGACTTCTGCCGGACGGGCGGTTGTCGATGCACGGTTACTCGATCAATCTCGACGAGTCGAGGCCGCACATTCAGCTTTTGAGCGATCCGTTCGAGGCCGCACCGAGCAAGAAGGACCCGGCCCGGCTCACCAATGGCTTCTCGCGGGCGTTCGGCTCGCACCCGAAGGACCGCGTGGTGCCGCAGCTTGATGGCCGCGGCGAGCCGGTATTGCTGCCCGACGGGTCGGCCAAGCTGGTGCGCGAGGGTGCCAGCCGGAAGATGGAGCGCTATCAGTCCAACTTTCGAAAGTTCATGATCAAGTGCGGTCACGAGGTCGAGGCCGAGCGCGACGAGGCCCGTCATGATCGGCACTTGGACCTGCAGGACTACAAAGACTTGCAGCACAGTCAGCGCGAAGTCGCCGACACCGCGCAGATGTACGCGGCAGACATCGGCGCGCTCCAGAGCGAGCGTGAGCATCTCGATGACAGCGTGATCGAGGCGCACCAGAGGCTCCATGAACAAATGGCCGGCGAATTGGGGCCGGCCATGGCCGCGGTCGCCGAGGCAGAATCACAGGTCGTCGAGACCTATCGAGCGGGCGAGGTCATGCTTGCCGAGTACAAGATCGCGCTGGACGCGCAGCGCGTCGACCAGACTGCTCGTGAGCAGAGCCTGGTTGCGCGTACCGCAGCCCTGGCCGAGCTCGAGACTGCGTTGATCGCGGACAAGACCCAATGGGACGAGGTCGAGCAGCCGGCGCTGCTCGCCAAGGTCCGAGCTGAGGGTGTGGCAGCGCTCCAGCAGGAATGGTCGGAAACGCGACCCGTGCTGGTAGCCCAGGCCAGGACCGAGGGATTGGCCGAGGGCTTGGCCGAGAGCGGGACCGACCGAGCCGCAGCGGCGCAGCTACTGAAGGACGCTCGAGCCGCCAAGACGGCCGCCGGGGCGTCGTTGGCGCGCCAAGCTGCCGTTGAAACCCGGCTCGCGGCTGAGGAGGACGAGCGGCGCCAGCAAGCTGCTGACCGGATCGCCGAGTACGAGGGCACGCAGATGGCAGGTATTGACGCCCTCGTTGGTGCCGAGGTCGAGCGCCTGGCTGGTCCGGCGGTGGAAGACGCAAAGAGAGCGGGCTTCGAGAGAGGCATGGAGATCGCCAAAGCAACGCTGGCGCGCACGCGGACCGAGCTGCAAGCAGCATATGACGGGCGGCACCGCGAACTCACTGCGTTGCAAGACAGCCTGGGGCGAATGCTCAAATCCGTACCTCGCGACAAGTGGACGCTTGCGATGAACCGGGGATACGCGAAGTTCAGCGAAGAAACGATTGCGCGCGGTAACCAATTACTTGAGGGGAACCCCGCCAGGCGCCAGGCCAAGTCCAACAGCAACAAGTACAGCTAGATTGCGAAGATTTAGCGCCGCAAACGATCTTGGTGCGGAGCCTGGTCTACATTGCGCTCGGTCCTGAGCCGTCGCCGAAGCTCGGTCGACTGGTGGACCGCCTCGCCTCCAGGCCTCGGCGCTCAAACTGGGTCACCAGCTTGCCGGTCTCACACTGGGTCAGATCCATTGTTCGCATCTCTTCGAAGATTGCTTTTGCCGACGACTGCCACGTCAGGAGGTCGGCAAAACCTGACCTTTGGGGCGATGGTCGGGAGTCAGGCCATTTCGCCAAGCTAAGGACCTCGGTCCCAAATGCGCCGAGATCGGCTGCCCTGAAACGGATGTCGGAGCCGGGCTCTATCGTCGACGCCATGACTGAGAGAAGGCCGTACACGGTGCCAGCCGCGGGCATGGAGTACAACGAGTTCGTCGGGTCGCTGGGCCCCTACGGGAACGGCAACCCGGTGAACACCGAGCTTCACGTGCGGTACGGGTTCCGGGGCGGGCGATACTACGACTGGACGATCGAGGTGGTGGCAAGGGAGGGCGACGTCGACTCCTTCCGTGCATCCGGCGAGCGCCCGGTGCGGTATGTGATGGACTCGTTTGCGGTGGAGCCGGGCGCCGTCGTGCACCGGGTCCGCACTGGCCCGGGGCCCGATGACTTCGAGACCACCGTGGCCAGGAAGCTCTACGCCGGCGACGGGGCCGTAGTGGACTCCGGTTACGACTTCTTCATGCAGCAGCTCGCCGAAGCGTGGGACGAGCGGCACGAGACGCGCGACCCCCGCACGGTCGCGACGTTCGGGTTCGCGAGCCGCAACCGCGAGCCGGAGTTCCGCGACGGCACGTATTCATGGGTGCGCAGCACCGTGGTGTGCATCGACGACGACTCTGCCGACGACGTCGTGGTCGAACGCTTGAAGCATTACTTCCCTGACGGCGGAACGGTGGCGGTGCACAGCCGAGCAGCCGAGCGGATGAAATTCTTGAGGGTCGGCGCGGGGTCTCGACCCGCTGACGGTGGCTATGCCAGCGAAAACGACCACGAAGACGAGGGCGAAGACGGCGGGACGATGACCGCGACCGGGTACACGTCGATGGGCATGATGGTCGACGCGATCTACCGCGGGGACGACTGGATCAGCGACGTCCTGCCGTCTTGAATTAAGAGGACAGAGCCCGCATCGGATCTCGGTACGTAGGTCTTCGCGGCTCGGGGTGCTCGATGGGCGGCGCGATCCGATCGACCAGACGGAGTTCAGACCCACCCGCAATGAGGGGTAAAAGAGGCCAAGAGAGGCGGGGTAAAACTACAGTGGGGATCGTGATTCGACGCTGCCGACGGGAACCCATCAGTACGCGTACGACGATTTACCCGACGTGCTGATGAACGGGTCTTCCCTCCACGCTCGTCTGGTGCGCGAGCTGTGCCCCGGTGACTCGAGTTGGATGCGCAGCGACCAGCAATCTCGATTGGGACGGCGGTCGAGCTGCTTGTCAAGAACGTCTTGGCGCGACAAGTTTCCACCTCCTGCCCGACAAGTACTCAGTCGAGACGGCGCTAACACTAGTTGGCAAGGGAGCAGCGTCCGCTCAGTTTCCCGAGCTGACAACGGTTGCGGGACTAGCGGCCTTCGATCGGGTGAGTTCCCAATCGACACCCGCGAGTGCTTCAGCCTTCAACATTTCCGCTGGCGACCACCGGGGCCCCGGCAAAGTCATAGTTGATGCCCGCTGGACTGCGACTTCAGTGCGAGATGGCGCCCGACAAGATGCGTCGATTGGGCGGGCACGACCGTCTCGGTGATGATTCAAGTTCCTCTACAATCGTCACAACCAAGAACGAGTGCTCCCGCAGCCCCATCCCCGCCAATGCATGCCCGAGTGTCCGTCACCGGGTTCCTCGACGCACTCGCCGAAGCAGTTGCGAGGCGCCATCGGGGTAGCTCCCAGGCGGCGCGTCACGATGCCCGCTTGACAAACTCTCCTACATATCAGCTGAGGCGGCTCATTCGAAGCGCAGGTCGGCGACGGACGGCGGCGTATCGGCGTCCCACACATGTTCGAAGGATTGTTCGACCATTGGCCACAGGTGCTGTTCGCCGTCGTACACGGAGTTCACGACGTCAGCCCCGTCACCAAAGACCACGAACTCGTGGGGGATGACTCGTCCCGCTGCGTCTCGTCGCCCCTCCGGGTCCGGGAATCGCACTGCGACCACTTGTCCGCTTCGGCGCCACACCGCGGGTTCGTCCGCGAGTTCGGCGAATGCACGCTCGTATCCTGAAAGCGGATCGCTCAGGCCCGCATCGAGCAAGAATCGAAAACCCCAGTTTCGGCCCCGAGTCGCCCAGATGAGGTGCGACCGAGACACCCCTCTCACGGTCACTTCTGCTTCCTGAGCACGTTCTCGGTCACCGCTTGGTCGAGGTCAATCTTGAACTGCGTGAGCATGGCTCGCAGGTACAGATGCTTCGCGCGCGCGTCCTCGTTCATCTCCTTGAGTTTCGGGCCGACGATCTTGATCGCAGAAGCGAACGCCGCAGGGAGAACTTTGGCCACGAACGCGGCTTGCGCATCGTTCTTGGTGACCATTCGCAGGAGCTTCTCGAATCCTGTGAACTTGGTATCCGTCAAGGCTGCTGCGATCACGTCCGCCCCGTCAGCGAGTGTGTTTGCCACCTTCCACGGGAGCTTCATCCTCTCCTCCCACAGGACACGGCGCTCTAGCGGCAGAAGTGACGCGATGGGGAGTACCAGGTCAAGGCCGATCCGCTGTTTCAGGTCGATCTCGACCGGCTCTGCGCTGTCCGCCTTGAGTTCGAACTTGGCAGACGAGAGGAGCATGAAATCCTCGCCGATGGACAGCGCGTCCGGCGTGACGATAATATCCGCGATTGTCGAGCGAAGCTGCTCGATATCGTCAGCAGCCTTCAGGATGACGAGATCACGGAAGGTATTCACGTCCCAGTCGGGGAGCAGATCGGCCTTGGATAGCGACAGGATCCAGATTCGTGGGAACTCGATCAGCGGCCCGTCATCGCTAAGGAGAGGGCCCTTGAGTCTGACCAAGGCCTGGCGGAAGTTGTGAAAGAGGGACTTGAGGTATCGCTCTTCCTCGCCGCGGTGGTCAAGGAGTTTCTGTCCATCGACGAGGAGGAGGGCAACGTCCGAACTGAGAAGGGTCCTGAATGTGTCGATCCGGTGCAGGTTCTCTTCCTCGCTGCTGGGATCGTCCTGGAACCACTCGCCCGGGTAGTCGTGCCATGCCAGGCGCAACTCGTCGAATGGACGGGACTTTTCCTCATCGCCTTCCCCTGCCTTGAGCTTGACTGAGAAGTCGTATGTGGTGTTCAGAAAGCGGTTTGTCATGGGCGTCTTTGCGCTGTCTCGCATGCCGAGGTAGTTCTGGTACAGGCGAATTCCTTGCCCGCCCTTGTCGGCGACGAGATCCCATAGGTCGTTCTTGTGGGAGCCCTCCTGGGTGCGGCCGTAGAACGATGACACCAGCACGGTCTTGCCCGACCCTGACTCACCAAAGACTGCGATGTTCTGTTGCCGAATTCGCGGATGCTTCGCCATGTCTGGAAACCTATCCCAGCCGTCCGACGCTACCGGTAGGGACCGGTGTACTTCGGCCTGACGCCCAGGGTGGTGGCGACCACCGACCTATATAACGGAGAAGGACTGATGTCCGCGATCAACATCACCGACCTGGCTGGCGCCGTCTAAACCTGCAGAAAAGTGTTCGATGGTCTGGCTGCCGGCCGCCGGGACACCGAGAGCTTCCTGCGCTCAGGGAGCATGGTCGGAGTCTCCGCCCGCTCCGACCTCGCGCTGCATGAAGACTTGCCAGACGTTGCACAGTTTCATCATCAACCACCACGGCTTTAAAGCCTATGCTGTCAATGCCATTTCGCTTTTGGCGTGCATCCTCGATGCGCTGGTGATTCGAGGTTGTCTCGTCACCGGCTGTGCCAGTGTGTGCGTTAGTGGCACCTAATCGAGCCCAGGACGCCTGGAACTGTCACCGCTGTCTGGTATTAACGCGCGAGAGCGACACCAAGTCGCCCAGCACGGACGGGAGGTATCCATGGGATCGAAACCGGTGACCACGGCATTGCGAGCGGCGCTCAGTTTCGCGCGCGATCAGCCGGGTCGGTGCGACGAACGGACCATTGAGTCGTTGCTGTGGGGCGCTTTGGGCGAGTCGCCCGATTTGGCGGAGGCGCTGACCGGTCATCGTGACCTGGACTTCTACCTCGGGATGCACGATCACGCCGACGTCGTTGGCTTCGAGGCCGGGACCACTGAGCACGCGATCGCGGTGATCGAGGTGAAGCTGCGAGCGGCATTCCACTGGCGTAAGCCCTCGGATAAGTCGCAACTCGACGCCTATGCGGAGAGGAGTCCCGCCGCGTCCCTGATCCTCGTCGCCTCAGATCAGTCGATCGCGAATTTCTATGCGCGGGGAACCGGTAAGTATCACCTCGATGGACGCCGCGAGTTCGAGTCCTACGATCGGTGGAACGCCAACATTGTGCCGCTCGACAGGCTCTACGAGATGCTTGATGCTGCATTAGACGGCGTACCGCCCGACGCGTCGGCCGAGACAATCGGGCGCGTTGTCGCGCGACAAGGTGTGTGAGTGCTCGGGAACGAGCACCGTCAAGGCCACCAGGAGGCGGGAGCACCCCGCCTCAGAGAGAATTGTCGTGCTTTCACTCGCTGATGATTGCCTTGAATTCGGCGCTGGTCCTCACTGAGATTTCGAACTCAGTGGCCTTGGCCTGAACAGCCCCGTCGTCGGAGACCACGACCCAAGTCGGCCAGAACAAAAGACCTTCATTTGCGTCTTGGGCGTCGAGTGCGCAGGCCACGATGAGCGGATCGGCATTGCCTTCGTTCGCGTACAGGTCGACGAGCCTGGTGTTGTCGATCGGTACGGTCTCCATGACCTTGACCAGCTGCCGCAGAACGCCTGGGGTGGTGGGGTACTCGCGAGTGCTAAGCGAATCAATGTCGGGGAATCCGCGTGCCTCGTGCAGAACTTCGCTCGGCACATGACATTTCGTGCGGAAGAAGTCGCTTGCACGCTGATCCCTTGACAGTTTGGTCAGGACGTTGTTGTCGATGAGGTACTGGAAGTCGGTCATTGCAAGGCCACGCGGAAGTCATTGAGCTGTGAGGGCTTGAGCTTGTTCAGGCACACAGCTTGGCAGAACTGGCCGGGTGAGAGCTTGCCCGCGTCGAGCGCGTCGAACATCCGTGAGGATAGTTCGCGGCCAGCGTACTTCTTGACGGCGTTGACCGGTAGTGGGTTGCGTGCCGTGGACTTGGGTCTCTCGGTGTGCCGTCGGGCAAGCTCGTCGAGGTGGTGGTTCGCGGTCTCGATGTCAATGCGCTTGAGTCGCATTGCGCGGACCGTCATCGCACTTGGCGTCACCTTGAAGTCTTCGGCTGCAGTCACAATGTCGTCGAGCGATGCCAGCGGCAGACGGCTAATCTCGCCTGTGGGCATTAGAATCTCTCCAACGATCTCGTACTCATGGCCAGGACTAGGCCCCGCGCTCTTCGCGTCATAGGTAACCGGTGCGAAGATCTTTCGCGCGATGAGAACGGTGAGCAGAGTCAGCGTAAAGACCTGCCGGCCGAAGAGCTCTTCTCGGTCAGATTCGCTCGCGAGGAAGATGTACGGGACCTTGTTGTCCTTGATAGTCATTCCGCTGAACTTCTTCTTCAACCGCTGGGGCATGTAGTTGTTGACACTGCGTGAGACCAGGATCTGGTTAGCCTCCAGCCGCTCGATGAGATGCTCCAGTGCGGTCTGCTTGTTCTTCGCCGCTCGCATAGCAGTGTGCGTTAACCCGATGGCTCGCATGAGCATGGCAGCGTCCTCCTCCACGGGCCTCCCCGGCCGTCCCAACAGTCCTACGATCTCGTTCCGAGCCAACGTGTCATCGTGCTTCTTGAGCAAGGCCTGTTTGCGCAGAAGGTCTTTGACGATCAGCTCGATGCTTCGCAGTTCAACCACGTCCCGCGAGTTCACCGAGAAGGTGGACTTGCCAACCCCCTCCAGTAATTTGGCGGTCTTAGTCTCAATCTGCGTTTCCACCAATGGCAATGGTGCGAAGAACAACGAGTAAGGGATCTCGCCTTTCGTGGCCAAAAAGACGAGGTTCTTGAACTTGATCGAGCCCTTGTCGACGGCGTTACGAAAAGCGACGTAGTCGCTTGCCACCGAGTTCTCCAGGAGAGCCTCGAACACGGCTTGAACGATCGGTACACGTTCCCCATCCAGAACTACGTCGATGGTCACGCACTTTTCCCGTGAGAGGCCAAGTCGCCAGCGCGCTCTACGGCGCGGTAGACGGTCGAGCGGGCTACGCCAAAGTCGGCGGCGAGCTCGGTGGTGGTGTGCTCACCGGTTCGCCACAGTTCGACGAGGCGTTTCTCCTGGTTCGATGGGAGTTTGGGCTTCTTGCCACGCAGCTTGCCCTTGGCCTTGGCGACCTGCATACCCTCGCGGGTCCGTTCCTTTATCTGCATGCAAAGGCCCCCGATCGTGGCTGTGAAGTGGGCCGATGGTCTTATTCGGTGAGTCTGGAACTCCGAGACACGTGAGGGACGTGACGTAGCGTTGACGCTGTGCGGAACACATGGCTGGAAAGGCGCGAGCGAGTATTGAAAGCGGTGTGGACGCCTGCGACCGGAATCAGTGATCTCACCGCCGATTTGCCTGATGATTGGTTCGCTGCTGTGCGCCGCCTCGGGCACGACCTGCATGTCCGCCAGTACGGCGGACAGATTGATCACATCGAATTGGTCGGCGAGTACGACGAAGACTTCGGCGGTGTGACGATTCTCGCCAACGTGACATCAAACGGCGGGCAGCCGAGCGGATTAAGCGGCACCGGCAGCCCTTCCCTCGACAGCGATCAGGAAACGATCATTAGCTATGTCGTGGACAGCATTCAAGACTCAATCGGCGACGCCGGAATCGCGTGGCCATGGGGAGACTCAGGCGGCTTCCTGCGCCCACGCATCGAGGACATCCAAGCGATCTGGTACGACGGGCGCCTTGGGCACACTGTCGCGCGAATCGGCGACTTGACCGATCTTTCGCCACCGCTTTGAGATTGACTTGCCGGGCGCCCGAGTCATGCGCACCCCGCCATCTCGGTCTAGCTCGGGTCGCACTGGGATCGGCTGGCCTCTTTCATGTAGCGGCGAAGCAAAATGTTCGCGGTCTCGAGATTGTCGTGTTGTTCGGCGTTGAGCCTGGTGAGGCTTGCGTTGGCCGCAGCGAGGTCGGCATTGTCGGTGCGCAATGTCGCGATGGCCGTCTCGAGGTCTGCGATGCGTGCAACGAGTTCGGAGCGGTCGATCTGCTCGATTTCGGCACCCAAGGTTCGTTGCAGTCGGTCACGCAGTTTGCGTTCGGATCGGCGCAGGACGGCGATCTCGTGTCGGGCGAGCTCGAGGTCGGTCCGCAGCCCGTCCGGCGCGGCGTGAGACTGTCCGCGCGACGACGTCGGTGGCTCGGGTTGTGGGTGTCGTTGCATCCCGCTGTGGATCGCCTGTTTGAGTTCGGGACTGTTGTAGAGCAGCCAGGTGGACACGCCGGCTTCCCGCGCGACACCTGCGAAACTGATCCGCGCCCCCGACTGCAGCAACCGATGCAGAGTGGTCAGAGTGCGTTCGTGCTTGTCTCGGCTGACCTGTTGCCGGGCCGCGATCAGCTTGTCCGTACGCGAGTCAGGCATCGATGTCGCCCGCACCGGAGTGAGTAACGAAGAGGGGCAACGCCTTTCGATGACGTTCCCGGGCAGAGCGGATGGTGCCGATCGCGGCGTCGAGCCCTGCCCGTTCGTGCGGGTCGAGTTGGGCGAGGTTCGCGGTCATCTTGGCCAGGATGGATTCGAACATCGCCAGGTTGTAGCGAAGGTTGTCCACCACTGGTGGGGCGGCACACAGCTGCGCCTCCATAATGTCGGCCTTGATCTTGCGGATCTCTTGCTCGATCTCGGGAATGTAGGACGGGTCCGGCCGGTAATGGTCACAGCCGCCGCACTGGAATCGGATCGGACAAGATTTACCACCCGATTTCACGTTCGACGGTTCCACACAGCCACCGAGGAGCGTGGATACCGACCGTCGTTCGTATTCGACCTGATCCACGGCAGGGCGCAGCGACCCGCGACGATCCATCACGAGGGCACCTACTCGTTCGATCGCCTCTCGTTTGCGTTTGGGCCCGACCCGGTAGTACCCCTGCGTGACGGCGACGTTGCGATGGTCGAGCAACGCGGCAAGCACGTCGACGGGCGTACCGGCGTCGGCATGACGCTGCGCATAGGTGTGACGTAGCGAGTAGGCGATCACGTCGCGCCGGTCGATGACACCCTCGGGGCTCGACGGCGTGCGAAGCAGGGCCTCCAACTCGGGGATCGAGTCGACCCACGCGCCGAAGATGGTCCCGAACGCCTGGGCCTTGAAATGGTTGTCGGACTGCGGTTCCGACCGGTGCAGCTGCGGAAACAGATACGCGGTGTCGCGATCGGGTCGCAGAGATGAGACTTTCGCCCGCCAGATCCTCACCACCTCCGCGGTGTTCGCAGTGATGTGTAATCTCCGGTTGAGCCGGTTGGCCTTGGAATTGGTGTAGATCAACACGGGGTCCCCCGCGTTGTCGGAGTCGAGGCAGTCACGGCGCAGTGCGGTGATCTCACCGGGGCGTCTTCCGGTGTCGCGCAGCAGCTGATAGACCGTCTGCCGCATCAATGCGTAGTCGTCGTTCGACCAACCTTCGATGCGGTATTGCGCCGACATCGACGGACGCAGCAGGTCCATGTTCTTGTCCAGGATGTCGACTACCACGTCGGGTAACGCCTTACCGGGGTCGTCGTCGTCTCGGCGTCGACTCTCGGGCCTGCCCCGCAGATGAGCTGTCGTGAGGACGAAGCTGCCGGGGACGTCGTCCATGTGCCCGGCGGACCGGCAGAACGCCAGTATTCCCTTCAGATCCCACAGTCTGCGCTCCGAGTAGTCACTATTGAAGGGTGTGCCCTCACTGGTGGTCTGCCGGCGGCAGTACCCGACGATGGCCGCAATGTCGCCACGTCCCGCCCGTGTGGGATCGGTGAATGCGCGGCTCGTCTCGAGTGCCAGCGACGCCCACGTCAACGCCCGCAGCGTTGGGCGGAGATTCTCGTACGTGGGCAGCGTTTCGGTGGCCCAGGTCTTGCCGAGCCGTCGCAGCCAATCGCATCCGACATCCGACCAGTCGATGACGATGTTGCGGCTGCGCGTGCGCTGGACACTGGGAAATCGTTCCAGCACATCGGGTCCCCACCGATCCGACACGGTCGCATCGGTTCCCTCCGACAGTGACCGCTGCGACTGCAGCAGCGGCATCGTCATCCGCAAGAACTTCGCCGAATGCTCATGCGACGCCGTGACCTCGAACAGGGTGTCCGCCCCCCGCGCGGCCTTCACGAGATTGCGCATACGAAGGATGCTGATGCCGAAGCCGCGACGGTCACGTTCCTGCAGAATCCACAACAGCTCCGCGATGACCGTCTCGCTGCAACCGACGAGGGTGAACTCGTGTGAATGGATCAGCGGCAACGCTTGCGCAGCGAACTCGAGGCGACCGATCGGTGATCCGCCGTTCTCGGTCCGGGCCCGGTACTGATGGTGGTGCGTCGAGCACAGCGGTGTGGCCTCATACAACACCTGATGACGACACCCCGACACTGCGCACGCTGCCAGCGAACCCAATGGCTCTGCGGTGGTGAGGAACTCGGCCAGACCGATCTCACCGACTTTGTTCGCGTAGTCGAACCGGGAGTTGTGGGTGAAGCACAAACCGGTGCCGGAATATCGGGGACGCTCGCACCGCTTCTCGTCGTCGTCGACGACGACGCAGGGATCGAACGGACTGTCATGGAATCGGCGCGCCACGGACCGGCTGCGTGGCTTGCGCTTCGCAACACAGAACGCGCACACCGTGTTTCGGACCCCGTTCGGATTCCTGCAGTCCGGGTTGGCGCACAGATACACGAAGGTCTTCGGGTTGTGCGGATCGCCCGTGAAGATCAGCGTATTCGGGTTCCATTCACCCAGGCGCCAACCTGGCTCCAGCCGTTGGGTAAGGAAGGTTCGCCACCGATCGCCGGGATCGACGGGTCGATTGCGGGCGGGACCTGCTGCTGTCATGGCACCCTGGTCCTTTCGAGCCGGAGACGTTCGACCGTGTAGACCGCCTCACGCATCTGCGCTTCGCACGGGTGCAGGTATTTCGCGGTCGATACCGGGCTTTGATGCCCCAGCAGCTTTTGCACGACATCGATCGGGGCACCCGATCTCACCCACGCGGTGCCTGCTGTGTGCCGCAACATATGCAATCGGGCCTCGACTCCCGCCCGTTTCGCGACCCGCTTCAGACACTTTCGTGTGTTCTGGTACTTCATGGCGGTGTCTCGGTCGTTGCCTGCGTAGAGGTTGACGAACACATAATCCGAGCGGCTGCGTGGGACGAACCGATCCCGCTCGTACTGGTAGTCCCGGTAGGTTTCAACCACGGCCGACCCGACCGGGACACTGCGCGGATAGTGGCTCTTGGCGAGCGCGTCGTTGTCGTTGACCCGCCGTCGTACGTGCAGGTGGGCGCCGACGACCGCGCAACCCAACACGCGGGAATCCGGCAGAAAATGAAGGTCCTCACGGTGCAGACCGAGGACCTCACCGACCCGCAGTCCGGTCTCCACCATCAGTTGGATCAGGAAGAAATCTCTTATGTTGGTCGTCGCCGTGAGAAGTGCGGTGACCTCGTCCTCGGCCAGCGACTCCGGCGGGCGGGTCACCTCCTTGGCCTTGATCACCTTCGCCTTGACCACCCGGTGTGAGCCGTCCTCCTGCTGCGCCATTCCATCGGGCAGAAAGCGCAGATGCTTGACCTCGACAAACCGATCGACGATCACAGAATCGATCAAACCGACTCGCGCGCAGTAACGCAGGAACTCGATGATCGCCGTCAAATGCGCGTTCACCGTCTTGCCGGCTCTCAGCTTGCCGGTCCGATTTTGCCCCGCTTCGAGTCCGCGCTTGTACAGAATCAGTTGCGGCAGAGTGATATTCGACCACTCCACGCCCTGAATGTGGCACCAATTGAAGAACCGGCCGACCCTCGGGATGTATGCCCGAAGGGTATTGACGCTCGCCCCGCCTCCGTCGAGATACAAAGCGAATTGAGTCACCTGATCGACAGGTTCCAGGTCGTCGTCGAGAACTAACCACGTGACCTTGCCATCGACAGGCCGGATCGCCTTCTCGACCACGAAAGGCCCGCCCACAAGGGAAAGCTAACCCACGTCACTCACACGGTGAGGGATATCCGTGAGTCACCTCAGGCCGCGAGTCGCAACCCCACGTCACTCACAGAGGCCCGCTGCGTATAGATAAGCATCCGGATCAGGTCGCTCTCGAACTCGGCGATCATAGCCAAGGTGTTGAACATGAGCTTGCCGAACGGATCGGCTGGGTCGTAGGCGCTATTGCCGATAGCCAGCACGACGTTCTTGGCAGCCAGCTCGTCGGCGATCTCGTGGGCGTCGCGGATGCTGCGAGCCAGACGGTCGAGTTTGGTGACCACCAGGATGTCGCCGGCTCGAACGGCACGGATCGCCGATTCGAGCCCGGGGCGCTGGCGATTGCGGCCGGTTAGGCCGTGGTCGGTGTAGACATTGTCGGACTCGACACCGAGCGCGCCGAGTCCGTCGATCTGTGCGGTCAGGTCCTGCTGCGCGGTGGACACACGCGCGTAGCCGATTCTCACGAGTCCAGTGTAGCGGTTTCCGGACCTTCACCGGGCTTTTTTGCGGGCGGGTTAAACGGCACGTTGCGGACTGGGAGTTCGACGTTGTGGGTTTGAGTGCTTTGCGGCGGTTTTGTCAGTTTCAGAAGACGGCGGCACTTTTTGCTGGCGATTTGTGGGTGAGTGCAGTGGTCTTCTGACATTCTGATCGCGGCCGAGGACATCGAGCGGCTGGTACCGGCCGGGTCTCGAAGCGATCGCCCAATTCGCCACCCAACCGGCTCAGGGCAAGGCCTGAACGTCGCGGCATGGCTCCGGCCCCAGAGAATCTGGCCAGGAGCCGAATTGTCAGTAGTGACGCGTCCCTACTGACATCTCCACAGGGGTTCCCCGAAGGATTCCGAGCTCCCGCGCACGCGCGCGGAACCGGTCCTTGACCAGTGGTTTACTGACATTTCGTGACGAGCTCTACTGACACGAGTGACGAATCCCCAGGTCACCCACTGACATCCAGATGACGAATCTCAGTCCCGGTCCGTGGTGCGGCGGTATTTCCGGACCTGACGACCGACGTCGCCGCGCGTATCGAACGGTCGATGGCGTCGGCGCGGTCAGCGGGGACCCGCCGCGCCTACTCCTCGGCGTGGCGACGCTTCGAGAGCTGGTGCGCACGCGCCGGCCACCGTTCACTGCCGGCGCACCCCGCCACCGTCGCGGCGTACCTCGTCGACGCCGCCGACATGATCACCGCGGACGGAACGCGCGTGTACGCGCCCGCGACGCTGGGGAAGTGGGTCGCCGCGATCGCCGATCGGCACCGAAGCGCCGGATGCGATAGCCCGTGCGGCCACGAGATGGTGCGGGCCACCCTCGCCGGGATCCGACGTGACTACGCCGCGGCGGGGGATCGACCCCGGAACCCGCGCGCACCGCTGGTGACCGCGGACATCACCGTCATCGTCGATCACGCCCGCCGCAGCGCGGACGGGTGGGCCTCGGAGGTGTTGGAGCGACGCGACTCCGCGCTGCTGTTGATGGGCTACGCCGGGGCGTTCCGGCGCAGCGAACTCGTCGCCCTCGAATGCCGCGATGTTCGGCGTGACCGCCTCGACGGCACCCATGTGCGGATCAGGCGCTCGAAGACCGACCAGGAGGGGTCGGGGGTGGTGAAGGCGTTGCCGTTCACCGACCACCACCGCACGTGCCCGGTGTGCGCGTGGCTCCGGTGGCTGCAGGTCGTTGCCGTGTTCGATGCGGGTGGACGGGTGGCTCTCATTCGATTGCTCACCCGCGCAACCGGATTCGACGAGCACATGTGCCGAGGTCCGTTGCCCACCCCGAATGGTCGAGCGCCGCTGTTCCGGTCCATCCGCAAGAACGGCAACCTCTCGGCGACGGCGCTGTCCGGCGCCGCGGTCCACGCTGCGATCCGGCGGCGCGCCGCCGACGCCGGCTACGACGAACACGCGGTCGCCCAATTGGGTGGGCACTCGCTGCGCGCGGGATTCGTCACCCAGGCGTTCCGCAACGGGGCCGATGCCCACGCCATTATGCGCCAGACCGGTCACGCCACCCCCGGCATGGTCGAGATTTACGCCCGGGAGAACGCACCCCTGATCGGCAACGCCGTGACCAGGCTGGGCTTGTGAGCGCCGAGGGCGGAACAGCGGAAGACGCGCCCGACAGGGCGGGTCGCGACCTGTCCGGATCGCCGACGTGGGCGTTGTTCCGCGACTGGTGTGCCGCCACCGAGCATTCGGCCCTGCCGGCCGATCCGGCCACGCTCACCGAGTTCCTCGACGCCCACCCGTCCACGTTGTCCACGCAACGCCGCCGAGTCGCCGACATCGACAGCGTCCACCGACGCAGCGGGTTGGCCGAACCCGGGCACACGGTGACGACGCGGCTCGCGGTGAACGAGCGACGCCGCGACCGCACAGCGCATGTCCGTGGGGCGGCAACGTCGATCATCGAGACCATTCCGACTCACGGGTGGCCCCACGGGATGTTCGGACGCCGAGACGCGATGATATTGACTCTTCTCGCGTCCGGGATGACGCCCACCGAGATGACAGCCTTGCGGCGCGGCGATATTGGCGTGGAGAACTCGGACCTCGTCGTCTCCGGCGACCACCGCATTGCGGCACACCTCTTCGGCGATCGACCCGGACACGACCCGGTCGCGATCCATCGGCGGTGGGCGCAGGTCCAGTCGCTCCTCGACGCAGCTGCGACCACGCGCATGGTGGCCGCCGCCCTCGCCCCGAACCGCACGCCTGCCTCGTCGAGCAGCAGCAACTCGAACGACGCAGTCCCGGCGGCGCACGCGAACGACCCGCTCCTGGTGCGCATCGACCGCTGGGGCCACACCCCCTGGGCGCCGGACTCGCTGACCCGCAGGTCGGCGTCCGCGCTGACGCGAGCGCACCTGACAGGACAGTCGCCCACTCACCCCGGACGCATCACCGAACCGGGCGCTGACCGCGACACCACGGTCGTCCCTTCGGCGTGGGACGACGTTGTTCTCGACCACGGCTACTACGTCCGGGGAACCGCGGCCCGCCGGGACGCCCACCAGCGACTGTCGGACATGGGTGCTCGACTCGACGAGGTCGAGGACCGCATCGATGATCTGCTGCGCCGGCTCGTCGACATCGACGTGGCCGCGCCGCACCCCCGCTAGGCGTACCCGGACGTGAGCCGGGTTCGGTTCCGCAGTGAGCCGCTGGAGTTGCCGGGCGAACAGACGTCGGTCATGACGAGGCGACGATGAGCCGGCCGAGGACACCGGATTCGAGCAGGATGATCGCACCCAGGACGATGAACACCACGGGTACGAGCCAGTGCTCGACCCGTTCGAGAGTGTCGACGACCTTTCTTCGAGTGCCCAACAGTCTGCCTGCGTAGCACCAGATTCCGACGCAGATCAGGAACACGGCGATGGTGACCGCGGTCTGTGGCGCACCGAGCGTGCGGAAGACCGGGGTATAGACGGCGATGTTGTCGGCTCCGTTGGCGATGGTGATGGCGGCGACACCGACCATTCCTGTTGCCACCACCGGGGGCTCGTCCTCGTCGCCGCTGCGCAGGCCGCGGATCAGGCCCCAGACACCCAACGACAGGGGCAGCAACCCCAGTAACCCGACCCAGTCCTCCGGGACGATCACCAATCCCAGAGCAGCGACGACACTGATCGCGACGAGGGTGATCAGGCCGAGGTACTGGCCGGTGACAATCTGCCATCCCCGCGGCCGCCCCTGGCTGGCGGAGGCGACGAACAGCACGGTCAACACGACGATGTCGTCGATGTTGGTGCCGGCGAACATCGCGACCGCCGCGGCGATGGTGGTGATCACTCCCGCACCGAGCGGCCACGGCGGTGCGGCCGAACGTCGTGTCCGGAGGGCTGGACCGCGGTAGAGGTGGATTGGCTGCGAGGCCGCGAGGCGGTCATCCGGATTTTTTCCTGCGCGTGTGCGGTACGAGTGTGGGTCGCTTCCTCCCAGAGCATGGAGCCGATGACCAGTACGACACCACAGGTGAGGTAGGTGTCGGCGAGATTGAAGGTGGGCCACCAGCCGGTGTGGAAGTAGTCCGTGACGCGACCGTCGACAGTGCGGTCGATGACGTTGGCGGCGGCGCCGGCGACAATCGCCGACAGTCCCACAGTCCCCGCCAGTGAGCCGGTGGGGACAGTGCGCCATGCGTACACGGCAATGGCGGCGGTGATGGTGGCGGTCACCGCGATGAGCACCCACGGCGGCAGCCCGTTCCCGACGCTGAAGGCGACACCACTGTTGTAGGCCAACTTCAGTTGCAGCACGCCTAGCTCGACGATGCGGCCGTCTGAGAGTGCGCGGCGGGCGACGGGGTCGCCCGCAAGTGCGACGCCGATGAGTACGACGGCGACGATCGACAGGGTCCGCCGGGACCGTGGCGCCGAGATGCCCAGGGCTGCGTCGGCGCTCATATGCGGGCCTCGGCTGCCGTCGGGGCCGATGCGGGTGCCGGTCCGGTGGACAGGGGGTGGGCGCGGCCTGCCCGGACTCCGTTGGCGATGACCACGATCTCGGCAAGTTCGTGCACCAGGACCACTGCTGCCAGTCCCAGAATCCCGAACAGGGCGAGCGGCATCAGCACGGTGATGATCGCCAGAGACAGCCCGACGTTCTGCAGCATGATGCGCCGAGATCGGCGGGCGTGGGCCAAGGCGTGTGGCAGATGACGGAGGTCCTCGCCCATCAGGGCGACGTCGGCGGTCTCGATGGCCACGTCGGTTCCCATGGCGCCCATGGCGATACCGAGGTCGGCGGTGGCCAGTGCGGGGGCGTCGTTGACACCGTCGCCGACCATCGCGGTCGACCGTCGGACCTTCAGGTCGCCGATGATGGCTGCCTTGTCCTCCGGTCGCAGGTCCGCATGGACCTCGTCGATGCCGACATCGGCGGCCAACGCTCGGGCGGTGCGTTCGTTGTCCCCGGTCAGCATCGCGACGTGGTATCCGTCACGGCGGAGACCGGCGACGACCTCTGCGGCTTCGGGTCGCAGTTCGTCGCGGACCGCGATCGCGCCGAGGGTTCGGCCGTCCTGCTCGATGAGCACAGCGGTGGCTCCTGCGTGCTGCATCCGTGTTACCTCCGCCGCCAGAGGGCCGGGCTCGATCCAGCCCGGCCGTCCAAGCCGGATGTCGGAACCGCGCAGGCGGCCGGTGAGGCCGGCGCCGGTGATGGACTCGACGTCCTCGGCAGGGGTGTGGTCGTCGACGGCGGCGAGGATCGCGGCGGCCAGGGGGTGCTCGCTGCGCACCTCGAGCGCTGCGGCCACCGCGAGGACCTGTTCGCGGGTCGCGCCGTTCACGGTGGCAACGTCGGTGACGACCGGCTTGTTGCGGGTCAGGGTGCCGGTCTTGTCCAGCGCGATGCCTCGGACCCGGCCCAGAGCTTCGAGCGCTGCGCCGCCTTTGACCAGTACTCCGAGTTTGCTGGCGGCACCGATCGCAGCGACGACGGTGACCGGGACGGCGATGGCCAAAGCGCACGGTGAGGCGGCGACGAGGACGACCAGTGCGCGTTCGATCCATATCCGTGGGTCGCCGAGCAGGCTGCCCACAGCGGCGATGAGGGCAGCGGCGACCATGATCGCGGGCACCAGGGGTTTGGCGATCGTGTCGGCCAGTCGCTGCGCCTCGCCCTTGCGGGACTGCTCGGCCTCGACGATCCGGACGATCTTGGCGAGCGAGTTGTCCTCGGCGCTCGCGGAGACCTCGACTTCGAGTACGCCGGTCCCGTTGATGGACCCGGCGAACACTCCGTCGCCGGGCCCTGCCTCGACGGGCACCGATTCGCCGGTGATCGCCGAGGTGTCGAGCGCGGTGGTGCCGGTGCAGATGGTGCCGTCGGTGGCGATGCGCTCGCCGGGCTTGACGATCATGATCTCGCCGAGCATCAACTCGGTCGGCGACACCACCTGTTCTCGACCATCTCGTCGGACTGTGGCGGTGTCGGGTACCAGGGACAGCAGCGCCCGCAGACCGCGCCGGGTGCGGGCGACCGCGTACTCCTCGAGGCCCTCGCTGATCGCGAACAAGAACGCGAGCATCGCGGCCTCGCCGACCTCACCAAGGATCACGGCACCGACCGCCGCGATGGTCATCAGGGTGCCGACGCCGATCTTGCCGCGGGCGAGACGCTGAAGGGTCGACGGGACGAAGGTGTAGCCGGCGACGATCAACGCGACCGACTCGAGCACCACGGCCACAGACTCGGGACCGTCGATCCAACCGACGATCAGCCCTGCCGCCAGCAATACACCGGCCAGTGCGGCGGCCCGGATCTCGGTGATCTGCCACAACCTGTCGGGTTCCTGCTCGTCGTCGTCGCCCGGGCGGGGCTCGTCGTGGCCGCAGCCGCATGCGTCGCTCATCCGGTCACCGCCGCGTCGGCGGAATCGGTACCGTAAACCGGGCAGAGTGCCACCGCGTTCCCCGTGACGGCGAGGAGGGTCTCGGCCGAAGCGAGCAGGTCCAACAGTTCCGGCCGGACGAGGGAGTAGAACACCTGCCGGCCCTGGGGGCGACCGACGACCAATCCGCAGTCCCGTAGGCACGCCATGTGCGCCGATACCGTCGACTGGGCCAGCCCCAGCTCGCTCACCAGGTCTGCTACACGTGATTCCCCGCCGGCGAGACGGCGCACGATAGCCAACCGTGTCGCATCGGAAAGGCTGTGGAACAACGCCACTGCCGCATCGAGAGCCGACGTGGTACCGCCGAGCAGGCACCCATCCCTATTGACTGTCATGCACCGATGATAGCACTTTGTGGCATTATGATCGTTTGTGGACGATTTGGCCGACAGGGGCGGGATGAAGGTGACACGTCCTGCGGCGAACGGGCCCGATGCCCAACTACTATGGGTCGTAGTATTTCTACTTCAGGCTCACGCCTACGCTTCACGCATCGTCCGGTGAAATGGGTGTGCCGGTCCGTCAAGGTCTCGATTGTTCTGTTCGCTGCTCTCGCGGTAGCCCTCGTGTCGTTCGTTTTCTGGATCTCGAACAATTCCGGGGCATCGGCGGCGACCGAGGAAGACGCTGGGGACCCGGCGGTGGAACAACTGCGCGAGACCCGGAACGAATCGAGAAGGTACCTGCATGAGCCGAGCGTTGAAGATTTCCTTGTCCCTGGTGGTCGTGTTCGCCGCCGCGTTGGTCGTATTTCTGGTGGTGGACCGATCGGGCACGCCAGATGCTGCCGCCGCGGAGCAGGCCGCCGCCGACCCTGCCTCGATCGCGGTGCGTGAGAACAGTCATCGGTTGAACTCGGTGCCCGACGGCCGGGTCACGTTCGTGGAGTTCCTCGACTTCGAGTGCGAGGCCTGCCGGTCTGCCTACCCGGCGATCGAACAATTGCGTGAAGAGTACGGCGACCGGGTGAGCTTCGTGGCCCGCTACTTTCCCATCGCCTCGCACTTCAATGCCGAACGCGCCGCACGCGCCGTCGAAGCCGCAGCTCAGCAGGGCGGCTTCGAGGACATGTATCAGCGCATGTACGAGACGCAGGCGCAGTGGGGCGAACAGCAGGTTCCGCAGGACGAGTTGTTCCGGAGCTTCGCCGTCGAGCAAGGGCTCGACATGAGCGCCTTCGATGCCGCCTACACCGACCCTGCGACGCTCGAACGCATCGACGCCGACGTCGCCGACGGGATCGCGCTCGGCGTCCAGGGCACCCCGACGTTCTTCCTCAACGGCACCAAGATCGAACCCACCACCTACGGAGACCTCACCGATGCCCTCGACGCTGCACTCGGCTGACCGCGCAGCCGCTCTCACCCGACGCAGCGGACCGTTCGCCCGAAGCCTGCCCTGGCTGCTGCTGGTAGGAGGCGTGATCGGACTTGCCGCCGCGTTCGTACTCACGGTAGAGAAGTTCGCCCTTGCGCTCGATCCCGCCTACGCCCCGACCTGCAGTATCAATCCAGTACTCAACTGCGGATCGGTGATGGACACCCCGCAGGCGTCTGCGTTCGGATTTCCCAATTCCCTTCTCGGGATCGCGGGCTTCGCCGTCGTGGCGGCAGTGGGTGCCGCCCTGCTCGCCGGAGCCGTGTTCGCGCAGTGGTTCTGGAGTGCACTGCAGGTCGGTGTCACTGCTGCCGCGGGCTTCGTGCACTGGCTGATCGTGCAGAGCCTCTACGACATCGGCGCGCTGTGCCCGTACTGCATGGCGGTGTGGGCGGTCACCGTCCCGATATTCTGGTATGTCACGCTGCGCAACCTCGACCGCGCCAGGTCGAAAACCGCTCTTCGGCAAGGGTTTCGGCTATGGCTTGATTCGGTGATTCGCAATCACTCGATTCCGCTGACCGTGTGGTTTCTCGTCCTCATCGCCCTGATCGCACAGCGTTTCTGGTCGTACTGGTCCACGCTCCTATGAACCGCGACGTACCGGTCGCCCCTCTGCCGATCTCTCGAGAAAGAAGGTCACGGCGATGACGCGCGGCTGGTCGATCGTCATGCTTGTCGTTGTCGTTGCATCGATCGTCGCACTGTGGCCCCGCACCGGTGGCGTCGAAGGCGGCCCGTCCGAGGCCATCGCCAACAATGTCGCGCCGGTCGGACCCGAACCCACACTGTCCCGCCCGCCGGATGACGCGGCACGAGCAACAGCACTACCGCTGTGTCCGCAGCCGGTACCAGACGAAGGCGGGCCGCTGGCAAGAGTGATGGCGCGCTGCATCGGCAGTGCCGACGATGTCGATCTCGCCGACGTTCTCGGCAGCGAGGTGACGCTGATCAACCTGTGGGCATCCTGGTGCGGCCCGTGCCGCACCGAGATGCCCGTAGTCGATGCCTACGCCGCAGAACCCGACGCGATCCCAGTCATCGGAATCAACGTCGAGGACCGACCCTCGGACGCGGCCGCGCTGGTCACGCAACTGGGCCTGAGCTATCCGAACTACATCGACGGCGGTCGCGTCCAGGACGCGCTCTCGGCACCGCCGGTCCTTCCCCTGAGCTTTCTCGTCCGCCCGGACGGAACGATCGAGCGCGTCACCGACCCCGCGGTGTTCGAGACGACAGACCAGATCCGCATTGCAATAAAGGATTTCACCTCATGACACGTTTCCTACCCGTGTGGGTCGGTACTCGACGACAAGGCGGCACGCCCACCGCGGCAATCGGATCGATTCTTGCCGTCCTACTGATCTCCGGATGCTCCGCTGGTGCCGACGCTGCACCGTCCGGCGGGAGCTTCGACTTCGTCGCGCCCGGTGGCCGAACCGACATCGTCTACGACCCTCCCGAAACACGCGGAACCATAGGCGAGCTCGCCGGCCCCGATCTGATGGAGGAGGGCAAGACGACCGCTCTGGCGGACTACGACGGAAAGGTCGTCGTGATCAATCTCTGGGGTCAATGGTGTGGCCCCTGCCGCGGCGAAGCCGACGACCTCGAAGAGGCCTACGAGGCCACCCGCGAGCGCGGTGTGCAGTTCCTCGGTATCAATGTCCGAGATCCGCAGAAGGACAAAGCGCAGGACTTCATGGTCGACAACAACGTCACTTACCCTTCGATCTACGACCCCTCGATGCGGACGCTGATCGCCCTCGGCGGGAACTATCCGACCAGCGTCATTCCCTCGACGCTGGTACTCGATCGCCAGCACCGGGTGGCCGCGGTCTTCATGCGAGCCCTGCTCACCGAAGACCTCCTTCCCGTCGTCGAACGGGTAGCCGCGGAATGACGACTCTTCTCGCCCAAGACATCGGGTCGACGTTCCAGAACGCGGCATCGAGCGGGCCCCTACTGCTGGCGATCGCGGCATGCATGCTCGCCGGGTTGGTCTCGTTCGCCTCCCCGTGCGTGGTGCCGTTGGTGCCGGGATACCTGTCCTACCTGGCAGGCATCGCCGGCGCCGACGCCCAATCAGCCCGCGGCACCCAATCGGCCTGCGAGGCTCAGTCAGCCGATGCCCGGGCACCCAGCACCGCGACCGCCGGCACGTCGTCGACGGGGCTCGTGAATCGCTGGCGTGTGGCCGGTGCAGCGTCGTTGTTCGTCGCCGGGTTCACCATCGTCTTCGTCCTCGCCACAGCCTCGGTCTTCGGAGTCATCGGCACCTTGCGCATCAACGAGCAAGTACTCCAACGCGTCGGCGGGGTCATCACGATCATCATGGGTGCGGCGTTCATCGGGTTGATACCCGCACTGCAACGCGACACCCGATTCGCACCCCGGCAGATCTCGTCCCTCGCTGGAGCGCCGCTGCTCGGTGGGGTGTTCGCGCTCGGCTGGACGCCGTGCCTGGGTCCGACCCTTGCCGGCGTGCTGTCCGTGGCGGCAGGCACCGAAGGTGCAACCGCAGCCCGCGGGGTCACTCTCATCGTCGCGTACTGCCTGGGACTCGGCCTACCGTTCGTCGTTCTTGCGTTCGGTTCGAGTTCGGCGATGCGCGGTGTGGGGTGGCTTCGGAGGAACTCTCAGAGGATCAAGGTGGCGGGCGGTGTCATCATGATCGCCGTCGGCGTGGCGCTGCTGACCGGGGTGTGGGGGTTGTTCATCGCCTGGATCCGCAACGAATTCGTCAGTGCAGTGGTCCTGCCCATCTGATCGAGATGTCGCCGAACCGCCACGCCGCATTGCATTGTTCGGGTGTCCGAACTATATTTTCAGGGTTCTGACATATTGTTGGTGCCGGAGGGTGTGGTCATGTCTGTGCTGCACCGCCGATCGTCTCGGCCGCCCTCGAGGTTTCGGTCTGGCCTCGTTCTGCTCGGACCCGCTTTCGTCGCCGCGATCGCCTACGTCGACCCCGGCAATGTCGCCTCCAACGTCAGCGCCGGCGCGCAGTTCGGGTACCTGCTGGTCTGGGTGATCGTCGCCGCGAACGTGATGGCCGGTCTCGTGCAGTTCCTCTCCGCCAAACTCGGCATCGTCACCGGAATGACACTGCCCGAAGTGGTCCGCGAGAAGTCGAGCAAGAGGGTGCGACTGGCATATTGGGGGCAAGCAGAAGTGGTCGCCATGGCGACCGACCTCGCAGAGATCGTCGGCGGTGCGATCGCCCTCTACTTGCTCTTCGACCTGCCGCTCCTGATCGGCGGCCTCATCACCGGAGCCGTATCGATGATCTTGCTGATGGTTCAGGATCGACGCGGACAGCGCCCGTTCGAGTTCGTGATTCTCGGGCTACTCGGTGTCATCGCCATCGGATTTCTTGCCAGCGTCGTCGTGGAACCGCCATCGTTCACCGAGGCCGCCGCCGGGTTGATTCCGCGGTTCGACGGCGCGGAAAGCGTGTTAATAGCCGCCGCGATGCTCGGTGCGACGATCATGCCGCACGCGGTCTATCTGCACTCCGGCCTTGCACGTGACCGGCACGGACACCCCGAGGCAGGGCCTGTCCGGCAGCGGTTGTTGCGGATCACCCGGATCGATGTCGGGTTGGTGATGCTGCTGGCCGGTGCAGTGAACATGTCGATGCTGCTGTTGGCGGCCTCGACGCTGGGGGGCCGCGAGGGCGTCGATTCCATCGAAGGAGCCCATACAGCAGTAGGAGACACTCTGGGGCCGGTGGTAGCGCTGCTGTTCGCGGTGGGCCTGCTGGCCTCGGGCCTTGCATCGACATCGGTCGGGGCATACGCCGGCGCGATGATCATGGACGGCCTACTACGTAAGCGCATTCCGATTCTGGTGCGACGACTGGTGACACTTGTTCCCGCACTGGCAATTCTGGCCGCGGGGGTCGACCCCAGTCGGGCACTGGTCGTCTCACAGGTCGTGCTGTCGTTCGGTATTCCGTTCGCGTTGATTCCCTTGGTGCGGTTCACCTCGGACCGCATCCTGATGGGCAGTGATGTCAATCACCGGATCACGGCATACGCGGCATGGCTCATCGCGGGAATCGTCGTCGCACTCCATGTCGCGTTGATCTATCTGACCGTCGCCTGACTGCGCGCGGGTGGACGTGTCCAGCATGCGCTTATTTCAGGACGATGACCACGCGTAGCGCGTCGACGGACGTCCGGGTCATCGAGTTTCTGCTCGTGTCGCACGAGGCGTCGTTGCCGATTCTCTTCCATGTAGGAGGCGGTGAAGAACAGCGAGAGCAGGACCGCTAGGAGCACCATGGCGCCACGCAACCACAGTTCACCCGGAAAGAACATGAACACGGCGTAGATGGGAAGAAACGGAACCTGGCCGCGGATCAGGTGCCGAGCCACGGCGTGATCGCCCGTAATGTCGTTGGCCACCCAGTCCGTCATGGTCGAGGGCAGAGTGCGGCCGAAGGCGTAGCCGACTCACTGCCACGGCGCAGGGCGGGTCCTGTTGCGGTTCACCGGGTCGGGGTCACTGCGCTCTGACGCATCCCCAGCCGCTTCATCAACACGCTGGCCGGGCACCATCCGACTGCGGAATACAGCAGCAGATTCCCGCCGACGAATGCTGTCAGGACATGCCAGCGGCGGTCGTGAAGGGAACCGGCGGCGAGGCTGGCAAGGACCATGGTGCCCGCCAGCGCGGGGACTGCGCGTTCGATACTCGGTCCGCCGGGGCCGGTGAGGGTGTCGGTGCATGACATGCGGTAGATCCTCGCTTCTCTGCGTGTGGTGCGGTCGTCCGTACATACCCTAGGGGGTAGATGCGATGATACCAGCATACCCCTGGGGGTACTGTGTTACGGTTCCTCCATCTTCCCGACCAGTAAGGACATGATGTGAGTTCCACGGACGTTCGAACCGACGAGAGTTCAGCCGACAGCTCGCCGCCAGCGATCACCGGCGGGCCGTTGGCGCGCTTCGGTGCGCGCATGGCAGGCAACTTCAAGTGGGTGGTCACCGCGTGGCTCGTGGTCATCATCGGATTGGGAGCGTTCGCCCCGTCGGTGTTCGGATCCCTCGCCGGGACGACGAGGAAGAGCGCGTAGTCGATACCGAGCGCCAGGGCGAACATCATCGCAAAGTTCATGGCCCACACCGAGATGGGTGTGATTTCGTTGAGCAGAACCAGACCTTACTCGTCGCGGCAGGTCTGCCCTTGCTGTTGACGTTGGCCGGTCTGGTCGCATCCGCGGGACGATTCCGGGATGCGCTCCGCAAGACCATCGACGCCGGACGGATCGACTCACGGCGTGCGGTGGCCGAAACGATGGACACGGCAGGCAAAGCGGTCCTGCTGTCCGGACTGACCGTGCTGATCAGCCTGTCCGCTGTACTTCTGGTACCTGCACCTGCGGTGCGCACGATGGCCGTGGGCATCATGCTGGCGGTGGTGTTCGTTCTCGCTGCCACCCTCACACTGCTTCCCGCAGTGCTGGGCAAGCTCGGGCCCAAGGTCAATGCAGGCTCCCTCCCGTACGCGAAGCGGCAGGTGCACCGCTCGCCGAAATTCGCGTCCTGGGGTCAGTTGCTGCACAAGCATCCGTGGCCGTTCGCCATCGGCTCGCTGTTGATTCTGGTGGCGCTGTCGATTCCGGCACTGGGCCTGAAGGTTGCCATGCCGTCCATTTCGGTTGTGCCCGAGGACGCTCCGGTCCGGCAGGGCTACGAATTGGTGCAGGCACAGATGGGTGAAGGTGCACCAGGCATGCTGCAGATCATCGCCCCCACGGCGGAGGCGGAGCAGACCGCACAGATTGCGGCAGGCGTGGACGGTGTGTCGATGGTGACGCCGCCCATGCCCGCCATGGACGGATCCGATTACGTCATGCTGCAGGCCATCCCGAACGTGGACCCGTCGGACCCCGCACTCGAGACCACACTCGACGCCTTGCGCGCCGAGCTGCCCGAGGGAGCGATCGTCGGCGGTGCACCCGCGGAGAACCTGGACCTACAGACCGCGTTGAACGAGTACCTGCCGATCGTGGTGTCGGTGATCCTCGTGCTCGGATTTCTGCTGCTGCTGATCGCGCTGCAGGCACCGCTGATCGCCCTGCTGGGGACCGTGGTCAGCCTGCTGTCCACCGGCGCAGCATTCGGTGTGGCGAAGCTGATCTTCCAAGACGGTCACGGGGCGTCGTTGCTCGGATTCACCCCGCAGGGATTCCTCAACGGTTGGGGCCCGGTGTTCTTCTTCGCGATGATCTTCGCAATCGCTATGGACTACACGGTGTTTCTGCTGTCGAGCGTCAAGGAACACTACGAGAACACCGGTGATCCGCACGGTTCTCAGGTCGACGGAATGGCGCATTCGGGACGAGTGATCTTCGCGGCGGCAGCGGTGATGATCGCGGTGTTCTTCTCGTTCGCGCTCGCCGAACCACTGCCACCCAAGGAGATGGGCATCATCCTCGGCGTCGCCGTACTGCTGGACGCCGTACTCATTCGACTGATCCTGCTGCCGGTGCTCCTGCGCCTGACCGGCCACGCCGCATGGTGGTCACCCACGTGGCTACGAGCAGTACTACCCAAGATCGGCTTCTCGCACAGCTGAGACGCTCACACAGTCGAGATGCTCACCATAGTGGTGGCCGATACCGTCCGGCGTCGGCCACCACGACCACCGTTACCCCTAGGGGTAACCTGGAGTTTCATCGAACGAAGGACTGAACGACATGACCGGTGACACCGAAAGCATCGCGTTGGTACTGAATCGTCTGCGGCGTGCGCAGGGTCAGCTCGCAGGAGTGATCTCGATGATCGAGAGCGGCCGTGACTGCAAGGACGTCGTCACCCAGCTGGCCGCGGTGTCGAAGGCTCTCGACCGGGCAGGCTTCAAGATCGTCGCCACCGGACTTCGTGAGTGCATCACCGGGGCGGAAACAGGGGAGAAGATGAGCGAAGCGGAGCTCGAGAAGCTCTTTCTCGCCCTCGCCTGACAACGGCCCGATCACCCCGTGTCGATGCACGGGGGTGATCGGATCCGCGAAGTGTCAGCTCCTGCGCGCTGGACCGGGCTGCTCGGGTGGGCGGGTGAACACCACACGAGCCCAGAGAACGGTGGACAGCAGGGCTGCCACCGCGCCCAGATACAGGCCGATCGATGGACCCGCCACCGTCCCGGTCGGTGCCAGTGACTGCCGAGCCCAGATCGCGAGCACACCGAACACCGTGGTGACACCGTTGCCCGCCAAAGCCAGAGCAGCCCACCGAAAACGCCGAACCAGACGCGCGATCGAGGCCGCTACGACGGTGAACGTGAGAGTGAATGCGGTGAACAGTGTCGCCAACACGCCCGCTGATTCCGCGTCGGCGTGTGCGGTGCGCAGAAGAACGTCGTACCCGTGTGCGCCGCCGGTGTGCGGAAGCACCACTCAGAGCACGGCCGCCGACACCAGAACGAGCAGATACGGGGTGAGCCGGGTGATCACCACCTCCGGTATCACGCGTCGTTCGATGGCCTCGAACACCGACCGGTAGTGGCTCAGGTCGCCTTCGCGGTCGTAACTGTGCGGGGGTCGACCGTTCACGCTCGGCCGGTGAGAATGGCTTTCCAGTACAACGCCGGCAGTCCGCGTCTCTTGAGGAACCACATGTCGCGGCGTTCGTGTGTGGTGTCGATCAGCGGTATCGAGGGCGCCGGCTGCATCGTGTAATCGAACTCGGCCAGAAGCATCGTCTTGCGAGAGGTGGTCAAGGGGCAGGAGGCGTACCCGCCGTACTGTGCGGTCAGTGGGCGGCCGGCGATGCTCGCCTGCAGGTTCTCGGCGACCACGGGTGCTTGCTTGCGGATGGCGGCACCGGTCTTGGAATTCGGTGACGATCCGGCGTCACCGAGGGCGAAGATGTTGTCGAATCTGTTGTGACGCAGTGTGTTCTTGTCGATCTGGACGTATCCGGCGGGATTGTCGGGGTCCGCTATGGGGCTGGCCTTGAGCCAGTCCGGTGCGGATTGGCGCGGTACGACGTGGAGCAGGTCGTAGGGTAGCTCGTCGGTGGTACCTGCACTGTTGTCGGTGATCGTCACCGATCGACCGTCCGGGTCGACGGCGGTGACTTCGCTGTTCTTGCGCACCTCGATGCCGTAGCGCGCCACGACTCGTTCGAGCTCCTCGGCGAACACCGGTACCCCGAACATTCCGGGTGTGGGCAGGACGAGGACAACTCGGATGGCATCGAGCACGCCCTGCTCTCGCCAGTAGTCGGCGGCGAGGTAGGCGATCTTCTGCGGTGCGCCGGCGCATTTGATGGGCCCGGACGGCATCGTGAACACTGCAGTGCCCGACCGCATCTTCTGAATCATCTGCCACGTCTTGGGTGCGAGATCGTAGCGATAGTTGCTCGAGACCGGCGGGGTGTCGATCGATTCGGCCATGCCGGGCACCGAATCCCAGTCGAGCTGGATGCCGGGACACACCACCAGGTGGTCGTAATGGATCGTAGTTCCCGAGGAGGTGCTGACCGTCTGGGCATCGGGGTCGACCCCCTCGGCTCGATCCTTGATCCAGCCGACGCCCTGGGGCATCACCGACGCCTCGGTGCGCGCACTCTCTGCGGCCGGGGCGCAGCCTCCACCGACGAGCGTCCACAAAGGTTGGTAATAGTGGGTCTCTGCCGGCTCGATGATGCCGATGTCGGTCATTCCTGCTCGCCGCAGACGTGCTGCGAGCGAAATACCGGCGTTGCCTCCGCCGATGATCGCGACTTTGTGGTCGATGGTGTGCGCGGACATGTGGTCCTCCTGTTCGAGACACGAGCTCGGTGAGCGCTGTCTCGATTTCGGTTGGTGCCGGGTGGTTCAGCTCGACGTCGGTGTGGGCGCGAGCCGTGTGGTCACGACATTGGTGGTCATTGAGGCCAGGTGCACTGCATCCAAAGCAGTCGTGCTGGAAGGTCATTCCGGCGTTCGAGCAGGTGGTGCAAGTGCACGTGCCGAGGTGTACGACGCCCTCTCCTTGATTGATCGTACGGATGTACGTACATTATGGATGAGGCTAGTCGCCAATTCCGACAAACGCCACACTCGGGACGAATGAAATTTCCTGGTCCGCCCCGAGTCGGCGAGTGCCGGACGGCTGAGGAGGACGTGATGGTCGGCAACCACTGCGGTGTCGCTGTGAGTCGTTGCGCCTCGCTGGATCAGTCGGTTGCGATGCCCCTGGTCGCCCGGTGGAATGCCGCCCACTCCACCTCCACCCCGCAGGAATCGGAACCGTGCACCTCGCCGCACAGAACCTCCTGGAAATACCCCACGGGGTACCATGAATTCTTGACGCCCCTACGAACGCCGCCACGATCGACAAGGAGATTTCGATGCTTCTCGAACGCATCTACGACGAAGACCTCGCCCAAGCCGGATATTTCATCGGCTGCCAGGCCAAGGGAGAGGCAGTGGTGGTCGACGCCCGCCGCGACATCGGTGTGTATCTGGACCTGGCCGATCGACATGGCATGACCATCACCGCCGTGACCGAGACCCACATCCATGCCGACTATTTGTCCGGCACTCGCGAGCTGGCCAAGGCCACCGGGGCGGTCACCTACGTCTCAGGAGAGGGTGGCGACGACTGGCAGTACGGCTTCGAGGCCGAACGCCTCCACGATGGCGACACGCTGGCTCTGGGCAACATCACCGTGCAAGCCGTTCACACGCCCGGTCATACCCCGGAGCATCTCTCGTTCCTGGTGACCGACGGTGCCTTCGCCGATGCTCCGGGATACATGTTGACGGGCGACTTCGTCTTTGCCGGTGATCTCGGCCGCCCGGACCTGCTCGACGAAGCTGCCGACGGTGTCGACACCCGTTTCGAGGGTGCCAAACAGATCTTCCGCAGTCTGAAGCGGTCGTTCGTCACGCAGCCGGATCATATCCAGGTCTTTCCGGGTCACGGTTCGGGCAGTGCCTGCGGAAAAGCTCTCGGTGCGTTGCCGTCGACCAGCGTCGGCTACGAACGTCGTTTCGCTTGGTGGGCCGGGTATGTCGAGCGCGACGACGAGCAGGGCTTCGTCGATGAGATGCTCGACGGCCAACCGGATGCACACGCATACTTCGGCCGGATGAAGCGTCAGAACAAGCAGGGCCCGGTCGTTCTCGGGCCACTCTCTCCCTTGCGCGAGTACGACTCCACCGAATTGGCACGCGCCCTCGACTCCGACGAGGTCGTCCTCCTCGACACCCGCGGCCAAGATGAGGTGCACGCCGGCGCTGTCCCCGGAGCGCTCAACATCCCCGGCATCGGCAAAGCAGCCTCGTTCGGTGCCTGGGTCTACGACCCCGAGCGAGAGGACACTCCACTGGTGGTGCTCGCCGAGGACCGCGCCGTCGCCGACGAGCTACGTGATCACCTGCTGCGGGTCGGTATCGATACGGTGACCGGGTACGTCACAAGTCTACGAGGACTCCCCATGATGACACCCGAGACGATCGGTGCGGACGAGCTGGATTCGTTCGACCCAGCAATGGTGCTGGACGTGCGTAACAAAACCGAACACGCCGACGGCCACATACCTGGCTCCGAACAGCTCAGCGGTGGCCGATTGCTGTGGAACCTCGACGGACTGCCCACGGGCGGTCCGATCGTGACCTATTGCCAGAGCGGCGTCCGTAACGCGGTCGCAGCCAGCGCCCTGCGCCGCGCCGGCTACCGAGTTGTCGAACTCGAGGGCAGCTACGCCGCCTGGGCCGCGCGCAACCTCGAAACAGTCTGATCGAACCCGCCCGAATCGGAGGCGGTCGTACAGTCCGCCCCGGTTCGGTCCGGTGCTCGCCCTGTCGGCTCGCCGCGCCACCGACGGTAGAGCAGACCTCGGGAGACACTCCTGATCCGGCACCGACTCGCCTGATCCGGGACCGACTGGGAAGCGACGTGATGACGCTCGCTACGCGGACGGATTCACCAAGTTCGGTGAGATCTTCACCAGGCGCTCGTTCTCCGCGACGACTTTCTCGATGCGAGCGTTGTCTCGTTGCGTGTCGGCGACGCCGACGGATGGTTTCTCGGGGACGGGGAGCTGCGGTCCCAGAGATCCTCGGTCGACATAGCTTCGACGCGTAGAGAGTATCACTCACGTCCGTACGGATGTACGTACATTTGTTGTACAGTGACCCCGAGGGCCAGCAGCCGGCGGCTCGAATTCGGATTCCGACACAGATCGACAGGAGAGCCTCTGATGGTTGAACCCGATCGCAGCGCCGCGCTCGACCGCTCCAGTGCGATGCCGCTGTGGGCGCAACTGCATGCCGATCTGGTCCGCCGAATCGGTGACGACGAATTCGCCGGCTCCGAGTTCCCGGGCGAGCATGCGTTGACGACGAGCTACGGGGTGAGCCGTCACACCACCCGCGAGGCCCTGCGGCACCTGCGGAACGAAGGAATCTTGATTGCAGAGCGTGGCCGGCCTTCTCGGTTGGCGGCTCCGCCGGTGATCGAGCAACCACTCGGTGCGCTCTACAGTCTCTTTGCTGCCGTGGAAGCCACGGGTGTTGCCCAGCACAGCGTGGTGCGTGCACTCGAACTGCGGACCGACCCCGCGGTGGCCGCTACCTTGCAAATCGGTCCCAAGGCTCCGCTGCTCTACCTGGAGCGCATCCGTATGGCAGGGACCATGCCGTTGGCGCTCGACCATGCCTGGTTGCCGGGGGATCTGGCACGCGACCTCCTGGATGCGGACTTCACTCACACGGCTCTCTACATCGAGCTCGAGAAACGCTGCGGCATCCGCCTGACCGGTGGCCGCGAGGACGTCACTGCCGTCGTCCCGGATCCGGAGGATGCGGCAGCACTCGAACTCGACTCGAAGACCGCCGCGCTGTCGATCCGCCGCTTGGGTTGCATGAATTCCCGGCCGGTGGAGTTGCGGCACACAGTGATTCGAGGAGATCGGTTCACCGTCTCGGCCACGTTTTCACCGAGCGACGGCTATCGCTTCGTGCCGGCCACGCCGCTGCACGCCCTGTAAGCACCCACTGATCCAAGGAGCGTTCTTCATGACTGAAGCACCACCGGAAGCCGATCCGGCCGCCGCACACGCACTGATCGCCGAATCGGGAGCCACCCTGATCGATGTCCGCGAGGACGACGAATGGGCAGCCGGACACGCCCCGGACGCCGTCCATGTACGCCTCGGCGATCTCGATCCTGCTGCCTACCCTCCTGAGCAGAAATTGGTCGTGGTGTGCCGCTCGGGCGCTCGGTCGAGCAAAGCTGTCGCGGCCCTCACCGATGCCGGTCGCACAGCGCACAATCTGTCGGGCGGAATGAAAGCGTGGCACGAAGACGGCCGCCCTGTGGTCCGTGATGACGGCACCCCCGGCGCAGTGATCTGACATGGTCGCCACCCTGGCGAGCGCAGTTGCCGCAGGGATTCTCATCGGTCTTTCCCTCGGCGCGCTCGGTGGTGGGGGATCGATACTGACTGTTCCTGCCCTGGTGTATCTCCTGGCGGTCGAACCGCAATCGGCAACGAGCGCCTCGCTGATCATCGTCGGAATCACCTCGATCATCGCGGCCATCAGCCATGCGCGAGCACGGCACGTTCGGTGGCGGGCAGCGGCAGTGTTCGGAATTCTGGGCTCGGGCGCCGCCTTCGGTGGATCGATCCTCAACCGATCGGTCGACCCGCAGATCTTGCTGCTCGCGTTCGCGGCACTGATGATCGTCGCCGCCGGTGCGATGCTGCGCCGCACCCGGCGCGGACACGATGTCGACCTACCGACACCGAACCCGGCCGAGACCGCGGGAACACGCCCGGGTGCCGTCGCGGTCGCCACCAAGCCCACGAAAGTGAAGATCACCACTTCCCAGGTAGTCAAGCTGGTCGCCTCCGCGCTCGTCGTCGGCTTCCTCACCGGGTTTCTGGGAGTGGGCGGCGGATTCCTCATCGTCCCCGCCCTGGTTCTGGCACTGGGTTACTCGATGCCCGTCGCGGTCGGAACGTCACTGGTGATCATCTCCATCACCAGCGCGGGAGCCTTCACCGAACGCCTCGGCACGGGTGCCACCATCCCGTGGGAGATCGTCGTACCGTTCACCCTCGCGGCAATTGCAGGCTCGTTCGCAGGAAAAGTCATCAGCGACAGAGTCTCTGCCACCACACTCACCCGTAGCTTCGCAGCCCTGTTGCTCGTCGTGGCCGTCTACGTCACCGTCCAGGCCTCCATGGCCCTGTAATACATCGTTGCCACTCCAGGGTCGGAGACGTCGATCACGACCTCCCACCGCTGCCCGCCGGACGGCTGGCTGTGCCGGTGATCGACGTGAGTGTGCCTGCGCGACATCGATTTTCCCGCGACGAAGCCCAGCTTGCTGGCGATGGCAAGTGTGGTCGTGCTGTTGCACCTGATCGGGTGGGGGCTGTTCGTTCACTACGATGCGGACCTGCGCATGCGCGGTCTGACCGGTCGACGCCGCGACGGGCGAGACCGCGACACCGAGATCGCGAAGAACTACGACTCGTGTCGCAGCCCTTGCAGGACCAGGGCTGCGGACCGCGATCTACTTCTTGGAGAACATGCGGGAGAGCAATCCCGGTGACTTCGGATCGGAGTCGTGCCCCTTGCAGCGATTGGACGCCGGAACGCCCCGCATCACCTGATCGACGTGTTGACCACATCCCGCCCACGTCGTTTTTCCGCACTTCTTGCACGTGACAGCCCTGCACATGAGTCTCTCCCTCGGTCGACGAATTACTCCCCCAATATACCCTATGGGGTATCCGATTCCGGGTGTCGGGGATGACCGGTCATCGCGGCGGGCGGGGGTCCGCCCAAGTGGGCGACGTCGTACACGAACTGTTCGGGTACCGCGCTGGTCCACGGCCGCAGGCCGAGTGCGGTCTTGATAGCGATCAGGGCCTGTGCGATGGGTGGGCAGCGGCGACACTGCCGCAGGTGCGTATCGATGCGGGCCGACGCGTCGACATCGAGACGCCCGTCCAGGTAGTCCGATGCCGCTGCGAGTGTGCTCCGGCACGCCTGGGAGTCGTTTCGCGGGTGTGCGGGACCGTCGTCGAGGGCGCGTAGCAGCTTCACCCGTGCACGGTGGATGCGCTTGTACACCGCTGCGGTGGTGAGCGCGCCGACCGCACCGATCTGTGTCGCCGTCCAGCCCTCGCCGTCGTGGTAATGCCAGGACCATTCGATCCTCGACGGTCAACGTCGCCAGCGCCGCTCGCACCGTGGATCGATCGCTGAGCGCCTGCGCCACCGTCTCGGGGTGCTCGAGGTCGCTGATCGGTACATCGATGTCGCCCGTGCCCGATGGTTCTGTGCGCTGAGTCTCCGCGCGTGCGGCCACATCGCGGGCAGGTTGATCGTGATCCGGTAGAGCCACGTCGTGAGCGCCGATTCGGATCGAAACGTTCTCCGGTTGCGCCACGCGCGTTCGAGGACGTCCTGCACCAGATCGTCGGTATCGGCCGGTGATCGTGTCATCGCGGCTGCGAAGCGACGAAGAGTCGTGCCCTGGTCGATCAGATCGCGCGCGAAGCGCTCGTCGTATGCCGCGCTGTCGAGGTCGGGGCTGGGGTTGGGGTTGGGCTGTTCGCGCGAGGAGCCGTGGATTGGTCCACTTCGGCGTGCTCGCCCGTCCAACAGTGAAAGTCCCTCTACAGAACTGGAATCATCATGTCGTTCGTCGAATTCATGCGCAGTACTGCCGGACGCGCACTGCGCATCGTGGTGGGAATCGCTCTGATCGTGGTCGCCGTCGTGCTCGGCGGTGTCGGGGGCATCGTGGTGGGAGTGATCGGCGGTGTCTTCGTGCTGACCGGGGTGATCAACGTGTGTCTGCTCGGTCCGTTGTTCTCCGTCGATCTTCGAGGTCGGCCCAAGACGTCCTGAACGGGGTGCGCGGGCGGTCAGCTCAGAAATGGGGGATCACCTTGAATGCGGTGTACCCGTCGCTGCTCTGGGCCAATGCGACACCGTTCGAGGTCACTGCTGTCGGTGCGGCACTCGGTGATGTGCCGGTGACGCGGCCGGAGGTCGCATCGATGGCAGTCACCCCCGAGTCCGACGCGCCGTAGACGACGCCGCCGACCAGAGCGAAGCGGTCGGCACGGGGAAATTGATCGGCGGTGAAACCTCGGGTGCCGCACTGCTCGAACAGGACAGCGATGCCGTTGTCGGTGAGGTCTGCGGTGGTGATCATCGTCGCCCCGCTACTGCTGTCGGCGGTCACCACCATCGGACTGCGGCTACCGCTGATCCATCGGATCTCGGCATCGGAGAGTCGATAGACCGCCTGGATCGGTTCGGGACGGGTCGGGATCGTCCATGCCACGACCTCCAAAACACGGACCGGGTAGTATTCGAATCCGCCAGAGTACCCCCAGGGGTAATTGGATGGTGCGCAATGTCGGAAATGACCGTGACTATGTCGGACCTGAGGGCAGAAAAAGGTCCGCGCACAAAACCATCGCAGTGTCCGAGCCCGAAATTGAATGTCCTGAACTGGACTCTGACCGAGTACGTTGAACCGCATCAGTGCAGTGCACTCTCGAAATCGTGCTGCTCTCTTCTGAAACTGACACACGACTGTCAGTTTCAGAAGTGGGCGTCATAAATTCCTGGGGTTTTACCTCCGATTCCAGTCGTCTTCTGACATTCTGAGTGCAGAAGTGGACTGCACAATCGGTCAACCAGGCGGCGTTCGGAGGCTGCGATGGACGCGGACAAGTTCGACGTCGCCGAGACTGGTGTGCTGACCGCGTCGGGCGAGGAGTGGGAGCAGGCACGGTCGCGGTTTGCAGTGCTCAGCGAACTAGCGGATCGATCCTCGATCGGTACCGCCGCGGTCGAGGACGCGGCACAGCAGTTGGGGGTCTCGCCCCGGCGGGTGTACGTGTTGCTGTCCAGGCTCCGGAATGGGGGAGGGGCGGTCTCCGATCTGTTGGTCTCCGCATCGTCAGGCGGGCGCGGACGGCCCCGCGTGCCAGCCGAGGTGGATGAAGTGATCGCCGAGCACATCAACCGTGATTTTATGGCTCGCCAGAAACTCAGTGTCGCTGCGCTGCATCGCCGTATCGCGCTGGCCTGCCACCGCGCTGGACTACCGATCCCAGCCCGCAACACAGTCAATGCTCGGATCGTAGCGTTGCACCCGGGCCGCGTCGCACGCTCGCGTGGCGGCCCGGATGCCGCTCGATCGCGGCAATCCGCTGGCGATGTCCCGCCGCCGGTGACGACTGTTCTGCAGCAAGTCCAGATCGATCACACCGTGGTCGATTTGATGATCGTCGACGAATACGACCGGGTGCCGATCGGACGTCCTTATCTCACGATTGCAATCGATGTCTTCAGCCGCTGCGTGCCAGGGTTCGTTGTCACACTCGATCCGCCGTCCGCAGTGTCGGTCGGGTTGTGTCTGGGCCGGGTGTGCTCGGACAAGAGCGTATGGATCGATGCTCTGGGCCTCGGCGCGGATGTGCGGTGGCCGATGGCCGGAAAGCCGCACCGCTTGTACGTCGACAATGCGTCCGAATTCAAAAGCGAAGCGCTACAACGCGGTTGCGAGCAACACGGCATCGACCTCGGATACCGACCACCCGGCCGGCCGCATTACGGCGGGATCGTCGAACGCATCATCGGCACCGTCATGAACCAGGTCCACGAACTCCCCGGCACCACGTTCTCGAACCCAACGCAGCGGGGTAGCTACGACTCGGAGGGCGCAGCAGCACTGACGTTACGAGAGTTGGAACGTTGGCTGATCCTGGCCATCGCGGCCTACCACGCGGATGTGCACACCGGCCTGAGCCGGAGCCCCGCTGCGCAGTGGACCAGCAGCACCGACGCCGACACCGCTCTGTCGACGTCGACAGTGGTGGACGAGACCGCATTCCTGGTGGACTTCCTCCCCGTCATACGGCGCCGCCTGACCCGGACAGGGTTCGTCATCGACCACATCCAGTACTTCTCCAATGCTCTAAAACCATGGATCGCCCGACGAGAGAAGCTGGGCCAGTTCGTGATCCGACGTGATCCGCGAGATCTGAGCAGGGTATGGGTCCTGGACCCAGACAACGGCAGCGGGTATGTCGAGGTGCCGTACCGGACGATGTCGCATCCGGCGGTGACATCGTGGGAACACCGCGCAGCAGTCACGCGCCTTCGAGAACACGGGCGAGCGGCCATCGACGAGCACGCTCTGTTCGCAATGATCGAGCAGATGCGTCAGATAGCCACGTCGGCACAGAGGGACACCAGACGAGCCCGGCGTAATCGCAGTCGCCGTTCCCACCTGAGCAACATCGCCACACCACCGAACACTCAAAGCCCGCCCGAGCACGGCCCAGGCACCGACGACGTGTCGGTTCCAATCTTCGACGACATCGAAGAATGGTGAATCGATGAACAACGACGCCCACAACGCTCCCGAAGGCGACGATGACGACCGTAGCTGCAACGACATCGACGTTGATCGCGCGGACCTCACCCACCTGCGAAGTTCGGTCAGACCGGTCGCAGTTCTTTCTGCTGCACAACGGATCAGGCACATTCGCACCGAACGGTGGATCGGGTATCCGCGTGCACAGTCGGTCATCGAGCACCTCGAGACGCTACTGGGGTGGCCGGACCGACAACGAATGCCGAACATGCTTCTGATCGGACCGACGAACAACGGCAAGTCGATGATCATCGAAAAGTTCCGCCGTGCACACCCTGCCGTCAGCTTGCCCAATCGCGAGCAGGTACCGGTGTTGTGTATGCAGATGCCACCGGACCCAGCACCCGCACGGTTCTACCTGGCGATGCTCGCCGCACTCGGAACGTCGATCCGGCCACGGAGCCGAGTCCACGAACTCGAACAGCAAGCGGTAACGCTGCTGCGAGCGACCGGGGTTCGGATGCTGATCATCGACGAGCTCCACAATGTTCTCGCCGGCCGCGACAACGTGCGCCGAGAATTTCTGAACCTGTTGCGGTTTCTGGGCAACGAGCTGCGGATCCCTCTTGTCGGAGTCGGGACCCGAGAGGCGTACCTCGCGATCCGCAGCGATGCACAGTTGGAGAACCGTTTCCACCCCATGACGCTGCCGATCTGGACCAACGACACCGACACCCGCTCCCTGCTGGCGAGCTTCACCGCCAGCTTTCCGTTGCGTGCGCCCTCGCACCTGACATCGGCGGAGATGACCGATTACCTCCTCACCCGGTGTGAGGGCACCATCGGCGAACTGGCCACGCTGCTGACCGCGGCCGCAGCGACCGCAATCGAAGCCGGAGAGGAATCGATCACCTCGCAGGTGTTGACCCAGACCGCCTACTCCGGGCCCACCGAACGCCGCCGCCACTTCGAACGGCACCTGGCATGACACCAGCTGATGCTCCTGCAGCACTTGCTCACAGCGGGCATCAACGCTGGCCACTGCACCCGCAACCACTAGGGCGTGTCTCCCATATGGCGTGTCCAGGTGATGCATGCGCTGAGGACGACCGCGGCGCGGTAGACGATGGCGAGTTTGTCGTAGCGGGTGGCCAGCCCGCGCCACTGCTTGAGCAGTGCGAATGATCGTTCGACGAGATTGCGCTGCTTGTAGCGGATCTCGTCGAGTGCAGGTGGTCGACCGCCGGCTGGCCCTCGTCGTTTCCGGGCGGCGATTTCATCGCGCTTCTGTGGAATGACTGCGGTGATCTTGCGGCTCCGCAGCAGGCGTCGGGTGACGCCACTGGAGTAGGCCCGGTCGGCGATCACCGCATCTGGATGCGAGCGGGCACGGCCGCGGTGGCGGGGCACCACGATCTCGTCGAGCACCGCGGCCAGCATGGCGCCGTCGTTGCGTTGGCCTCCGGTGACCACCACGGCCAGGGGACGGCCGCTGCCGTCGACGGCGGTGTGGATCTTGGTGGTCAATCCGCCCCGCGACCGTCCGATGCCATGACCTGCGGGTTCACACTCGTGCAGCGGCAGATTCGTGTAATTCGACCCAGCCCCCTGTGTCCTGATCAGGGCGGGTCGTGTTCGTCGCATGCTGGTGAGCCCGGTTGATCGTGGCGTCCACCGACACCGTCCAGTCCAGTCGGCCGTCGGCATCAGCGGTCGCCAACAACGCCATCAACACCCGGTCCCAGGTCCCGTCACCGGCGTAGCGACGATGACGTTTCCACACCGTCTGCCACGGCCCGAACTCCGATCGCGGCAGGTCACGCCACGGGATGCCGGTGCGATACCGGTAGATGATGCCTTCCACCACACGCCGATCATCACCGAACGGATGACCACGACGCCCCTCGTTGGAGGGCAACAAACCCGAAATCCACTCCCACTGAGCATCACTGAAGTACCGATACCGCGAAGCCGTCGTCACTTCGACAGCATCCCCTCAAAAACCTCACCTATATGGGAGACACGCCCTAGCTGGTGAGACTCTGACGTCGTGGCTGGCCCGGACCAGCGAACAGTATTCGTCGATCACCGCAGCGGACCTTCTCGGTGGGCTCGGCCTTGAGACTTCGGGCGTGGACCTGGACCGCGACACACCCGAGCCGATTTTGAATGCGCTCGCCCAGAGGAGTACCTCTGCTGCGGAACGGCTGCGGGAGATGACGTTGGCGGGCTGCACGCCCTGGCTCCTCGACAGCACCGACCCCGCCGAATGCGACTTCGACACCTACGTCCACCAGTTCTCTGTCTTACTGCCACCGGGTCTGGCAATGGCCGATCGACGTCGACGCGCACCGCCCGCCGGCACATGGCTTCCCTGGGTGAGCGAGCTCGATACGCGGGCATGCCCCCTGTGTATCGACGACCTCGACACAGACACCGATATCGCGGTCATGCTGGCTCAGCAGTACCCAATGCTGACCAGCTGCACGAAGCATCTCTGCCGGTTGGAATTCTGCGCTGTCGTGCCCGGCAGACTGGTTTTCTGGGACAGAACACCGCCCGGCTCGGACGAACACGCACCACCGATACCGGTCGCGGCGGCCGTCGCAGAAATCGACAGACGCTCTATCGCCGCGTTGACGAGCGGGGCGGTCGAGCTCGGCGGAGGCCATGTACATGCAGCAGTGTGGTTCAGGCTGCTGCGCACCGTCGTTGACGAAGTGTCTACACCGCTGGTCCGCACCGGATGGTGGGCGGAGCCACTGAGCGCGATATGGAAATCGACAGGGCATCCTCGCCCGCTGCGGACATCATGGGTTCCGTTCGAGGAACTGCGGTGGGACGAGCAAGCGAAAGTCCTGCTCGCAGCGGCGACCGCGATCGTCGCGGTCGAGAACGATGAGATAACCGCGAGCGGAGCTGACGCTTGCCTGCTGCGCCCACGCTCCTACAAGCCGGTCGATCCAGGGACTCCTCCGACGAGGTCTCACAATCCGGTACCCGCCCGCAGCGTCTGGGACGGCGTGATTGCGGCGATCGATGCCGCTGTCGCGGCCGCCCGCGTCGACAGCGACGCCGCCCGATCTCTGTTCGGATTCGCTCGAACGGGTTGCCGCACCGAGGAAGACGTCGACGAGCTGGCCTACGCCTTCGTCGAGCTCGGCATTCGACTGGACTGGGACTGAAGCGCGCTAGATCGCCACACGTTTCCCTACGCTTTCAGGCGGAAATCGATCGCCTCCTGTAGTCACCAACGTTATTTGTGCGGTGACCGACGAGAATTTTCCTTCCCGCATCGTCTCCGGCAAAACACCAGGTAAAGGTAGTTTCGGGTCTGGAAGTGTGTCGGAGGTGCCCGATACAGTCCTACCCATGACAGAACGCCAGCTCGTAGACGGCTCGAACACTGTTCCGGTTGTTCTGTCGTGTGCCGCGGCGGCGTTTCCGGACCTGCCACTCGAAGTGGCGGCCCGTATCGAGCGTTCCATGGCCGCGTCGCGCTCCTCCGGTACCAGGCGGGCCTACGCCTCGGCGTGGCGACGATTCGAGACGTGGTGCGCCGTCGCCGGGCACCACGCGTTGCCGGCGCATCCGGCGACGGTGGCTGCCTATCTCGTGGCCGCGGCGGACACGCTCACCGTCGACGGGACGCGGGCGTACGCGGCCGCGACGTTCGGCAAGTGGATTGCGGCGATCGCCGACCGGCATCGCCAGGTCGGCCACGACAACCCCTGCGGTCACGAGATGGTGCGCGCCACGCTAGCCGGTATACGTCGCGACTATGCCGCGGCGGGGGATCGGCCACGCAATCCCCGTGCCCCGCTCCTGACGTCCGATATCACCACGATCGTCGCTCTCGCGCGCGCCGGTGTAGCCGGGTGGGCCAGCGAAGTACTCGAACGCCGCGACACCGCGTTGCTGCTGATGGGGTACGCCGGGGCGTTTCGGCGCAGCGAGCTCGTGAGACTCGAATGTCGGGACGTACGCCGCGACCGGCTCGACGGGGCGCACGTGCACCTGCGACAATCCAAAACCGACCAAGACGGCACCGGCGCAGTGAAAGCGTTGCCGTACACCACCCATCACGATTCATGCCCAGTCTGCGCGTGGATCCGATGGCTCCAGGTGGTCGCTGCGTTCGACAGCGGAGGCCGGGTCGCCGTGATCCGTACACTCGCCCGTTCCGTGCCGTTCGATCAGCACGTCTGCCGCGGACCGGTTCCAGTTGCGGCACATCGGATGCCGTTGTTTCGGGCGATCCGGAAGAACGGCAACCTGTCCGAGACGGCACTGTCCGGTGCTGCGGTGCACGCCGCGATTCGCCGCAGGGCCGGTCAGGCTGGATACGCCGCGGATCTCGCTACTCAGTTGGGCGGGCACTCGTTGCGGTCCGGCTTCGTCACCCAAGCGTTCCGTAATGGGTCCGATGCACACGCGATCATGCGTCAGACCGGACACAGCACCCCGGGGATGGTCGAAATCTACGCCCGCGAGAACGCACCGTTGATCGGTAACGCCGTGAACGACCTCGGGCTGTGACCAGTCCATTCGGCGTCGATCCGAGTCGCAGCGACCGCGCGGAACGCGGCGAAGGCGCTCGACGCGATAACCCCGGTGCTTCGTCGGTGCAGAAGGGCGGAGTCGGTGCCGCAACGACCCGCCCCAGAGTTGCTTCGCCGAACGGTTACCGCTACGAGTGGGCGCTGTTCGAGGACTGGTGCATTGCAACCGAGGTAGAGCCACTGCCTGCCTCGCCGATCACACTGATGAAGTTTCTGGGTGCGAATCCCGCGAGCGACGCTGCGCAGCTCCGCAAGGTCGCCGCGATCAATCGCCGACATCTCGATTCTGGACATGCTCCGCCCGGGCGTACGACTGCACTGCGAATGGCGCTCGATTCCGCGCGGCCCGCACGAACGGCGCGCCGCGCCGAACACTACTGGGCACTGGCCTCAGCGCTACCCTCGGCGGGATCGATGCAGGCGTTGTTCGGTCGTAGGGACGCGGTTCTGCTCGTGTTGTCGGGAGCTGGGCTGTCGCACCGAGCAATATCGGCGCTCGATCGGTCGGACGTCACCAGCGCGGGCCTCGACGTGTGGATCGGGGGCCGGCACGGTATCCGGATCGCAGCAGATGAGTCGACACATTTCTGCCCGGCCGAGATCTGGGAACGCTGGCGCACCGTACTGCAATTCTCGGATCGATACCCCTCGACTACCTTGCTCGCAGAGCATTTACAGGCCAACGTCTTTCCCGACATGACTGGGTGGCCGCGGAGTGTGGGTCCGGTCGCTGTACCGATCGACCGGTGGGGCCACATGCCGTTACCGGCCGATCCGATGACGCCAGCTGCGGTCGGGACGGTGATCGATGCCCACCGCTCCGGGGAGCCGCCCCGACACGTTCTACGGTGTGCACTTCCGCACCCGCGGGGGCGCGGCGAGATGGACTCGAAGGTGGCTGTCCCGGTATCGGAACCCGTTTCAGCAGTACTGAATTCGGATTACTATCGCATCGGTCTCGACGCCCGGCGCCGCGCGCATTTCGCTTTGGCCGATGTGCCCGGCATCACCGACGATCTCGAGGACCGGATCGAGCATCTGCTGCAACGCACCGCGGAGCTGCTCGAGGTCGGCGATCGTTCAGGTTAGTGACGTTGCTGCACCTTTTCCTCGATCTACGGCGTCGACGGTGTCGGAGGACGATGACGCGCAAGATAGTGGAACTGACTGCAGCGGTGCGTCGTTCGATGCGCGGGATCAAAGTTGTAAGGTGGCCGGACACGGCAAATTCACCGTTGGCACGGGAGTGCAGGCCTACTTCTGCGACCCGCACTCCCGTGGCTGCGGGGCGCGCCAGCGAGAACACCAACGGATTGCTACGTCAGTATTTTCCCCAGGGCACCGACTTTTTCCAATGCAGCGTCGAGCGGCTCGACGAGGTCGCCGACCTCCTGAACAACCGACCCGAAGACTCTCGACTGGCATAATCGGCGGCAGGCGTTCCCTCTGTCGTAGAGGACCACGCCGACTTGTCAACGACCACGATGCGGCCGCGCTCCTTCCTTCTCGGAGCTCCCGAATTGCCGAGGATGCCGACAGCTCCAAGAACCTCTCTGTTTCCGGTGTCCGGACTGACCGAGTGAATCAGTCGGCAATCAAGTGATAGTCGCCCGCTTCGTCGAGCGCGGCCGTGACTTGTTCTCGAGTGAGTGTCGTCTCGGAGTCGACCGATACCGTCGACTCACCGCCTGCGACGAGATCGACCCTGACGTGGTGGACACCGTCGATCGCTTCGAGTTCGGTGGTGACTGCGTCGGCGCAGTGACCGCAGGTGAGGCCGGTAACGGTGTATTGCGTGCTGGTCGTACTCATGGGATCCTCCTTCGATTCTGTGGTCGTCGTGGACTGCGGTGAACTGCAGCCGCAGCCACTGCTCGGTGAAAGGTCGGTCAACGACAAATCTGACACGTTGTTCATCGGGTTCCGTTCATTGTTCATGGGCTCTGTAGTACCCTAAGGGGGTATCTAAACCAGGCAAACTATACCCCCTATGGGTATGTCTACGTCAAGTATTTCGGTTGTCCTCATTCCTGGATATCTCGGAGTCGGACCCCGGTGTCATCGCGGGATCTCGTGGCGGGCCGAACCCCAGGGGAGGAAGAGGGAGTAAGCCGCTCAACAGCGGCAAGCGCCCGCATCAGCCGCGCGGGTGACCGCCTGCGGTCGCGTCGAAATGTCGCTATCTGTCGGGCTAGTCTCGACCGGGCCGAGTTATGTCAGTGTGTACAACGCCTGGGGGCTGGCTGCGTAGGCGGTGTCGTAGTCGACCGCGGTCAATGCCTCGACGGACCCGGTTGCGGAACGCTTCTGCCAATCGGCGCCGTTGCGACTACGCCAGGCGTATCCGTCGGTGTCGATGCCCCACAGTGCATCGCCGGCACCGGCGAGCAATACCAAGTTCGGTGCGTCGAGGACAGGAGAGAATGTTCGGGCCGTGTCGGTGCTGTGCTGAAGTCCATCAGGTGTCACCGCCCATACTCCGGAGCTCGTAATCGCCAACGACGCCGCGGGCGCAGCGGCGCCGGGAGTCCAGGTGGAGCCGCTGTCGGCGGAGACGAGTAGACCGGTACTGCCATCGAATCCGACGAGGATGCGTCCATCGGCAGCCAGCGCGTGGAAGTCGACTTGTCCCTCCAGTGACCGATCCGACCACGACATTCCGCCGTCATTGCTGCTACGCAGTCCCAGTGGGTTCGCCGCCGTGCTGGATTCGCCGGGATGACCGGAGGTGAAGAGGGTATCGGTGGCCGGTACACCCGACAAACCCATGAAGTCATCGTCGGAAGAGCCGACCCTGGTCAGGTTTCCGGACGAACCGATGGCGAAGAGTCCTGTGTGGCTACCAGCGAGGACGGTGCCATCGGCGTTGACGTGCAATCCGTGCACATGAGCCAGTGAGGAGGTGAAGTCGACCACTGCCGGATCGGCCGCGCCGTCAGTCGCTGCCGGAGCGGAACATCCAACGAGGGACAGAGCTGCGATCAGAGACGGCAGCAGGATGCGGGAAAGCGAGATGAACATAAAGTGCGGTTCTCGTTCTGTCGATGAGGGCTCGGTGATGTAGTCGCTTGAGCGTCAACGCCAAGTGATCTCCCGGTCAGGCGCGGTGAACATGACCGGATACGGGGGCTGAGGTGGACGTGACTGCTCGGGCGGTATGTGCGGGACGACGTAGACGCATCGACCTTCATCTCCGTTCACTTAATCTCCAATCACTGAGGCGATGTACGAGCGCGGATCGTTCGGCGGCGAACAGCCGTGGCAGCGACATCGCACCGACGATCGGTATCGGCTGAGTGCGAACAATTCCGACACCTTCACCCGCCTCGCCGTGGCGAGCACTCAACTACTAACCAGCATAGTATTTCGGGCAGGCCAGGCCGAAGTGCCCATCCGGTTCGGTGTCATCGCAGATGCGCCGGTGCGTCGCCCGGGGTGATGCCGACGTGGACGTGGTCGCTGTGCACGTCGTCGGTGAAGAATCCTGGACGGTCACCGTTGAGGTCGGTCGGACCTCCGACCTCGGTTGCGCCCAGTAGGGCTGCCTCAGTGACGAATTCGGAGATCGTTGGGTTGTTGTAGGGATCGTCGACAACGCGCCGACCGTTGATTTCTCGGATGTCCACCGCTCGTCCCACTGCGTGGTTGGACAAGCGCGGGTGCGGGAAGACGGTCTGGATGTGACCGGTGTGCATCACCTGCACTGCGTAGGCGAATCGGTCGGCAAGTCCGAGCATGATCTGGAGCACATTGTTGTTGATGCGTCCGGTTCCGATGTCGAGTCGTGCAGGCTCGGAGAGCGTGATGCGAGGGTTGCTCAGCACCGACGACGCAGCGGCGGTCAGTGGTACTGGGGACCCAAGAGAGGTCAAAGGGTTGATCTTTTCCACGGTCCAGGCCGCGCCAGCGGCGATGTCGCGCTTGAGCCGGATATCGAGTGCCATCTGCCGGGTCGTCTCAGCCGGCTGCGCGAGCGTGGGGCGTTGTAGGAGTTGGTCGAACAGCACAATCACTGCAGCACTCTCTGGACCGATTCCGGCGTACTGCGGATACACCACACGTAGGGTGCTGGCGAGGGCATCGTCGGGTTGAAGCAGTGCTGCCGTCGCCGCGACTTCGAGCGATACCCCAGCGGTGCGCAAGCTGTCGAGTACTCCTCCTCCCTCGCTCCAGCTGCCACCGGCTTCGAGGAAGCTCGTCGCTGCGCGTTTGATCTCGGGCATCACTTCGCCGTCTGTCGGTATCCACCGCCCCGGATTCACCGGGGCCGATGATCGACTGCTCGGTGCGCTCACGGCCGGGGACCGTGCGGGAGATGCGGTACTGCTCGGTGCGAGGCTGGAGGATTGTCTGTCGGCGGTGTTGATGGTGCAGCCGGTTGTGAGCGGCAAAACCGCTGCGGCTGTGAGCAGTTGTCGACGGCTGACTGTGATGGCGTTTCCTTTCGTGCGCGGGGGTCTCAAGGGTGAGTGTCGTGGGTGATCACCGCGGCGGCGGTAGCGGCAGGCCGGGAATGTCGATACTGGGCAGCGCTGGTGTGGGTGTGCGGTCGGGGGCGGCGGAGCCGTCACTGACGTACAGCGTGATCAGCGATCCCGGGACCGCCGCGCCGGATGGGGATGTCCCGGTAGCGGTACCGCGAGCACCCTGACCGGTGGTGGTGACGACGGTCACCTCGAATCCTGATGCTCCAATCTCGATGTGGCCGACGACTGGCTCATGCCGCTGACCTCGGGTACTTGGCCGTTGGCGGAGCCGCGGACGTATTTGTCGTCGACCGGTGGCAGCTCGATGGGGCCGAAGTTCGTGGCGATTGGGTCCATCGCGTCGTACCAGGTTCGTGCGGGTTCGTTACCGCCGTAGAGGTTCCCGGAGCTGCAGGGCCGCAAAGGAAAGGAGCAGATCTGGCCCGGTGTCGGTGAGTCACCGTAGGTGTAGACGGCGGCGGCGTAGCGGTTGGTGAAGCCGAGGAAGCCCGAGGATCGGTTGGATTCGGTAGTGCCGGTTTTCCCGGACATCGGCAGCGTCCAGCCCACGGACCCGCGATCGGGTTGCCTGCGACGTCCGTCATCGTCGAGCTGGCAGGAACGATGCCCTCGGCGAGTTCGCCGGAAACGTTGTCGATGGTGTCAGCGGCGCGGTTCGAGACGTATCCCAGGCCACCGACGATGGGGAACAACACTCCTGCAAGCAGCACGCCTGCGAGCGCAGTGCATCCCACGAGTTCGAACACCGTTCGTCGGGTGCTTGACATCATTGGCTCGTTTCCGTTGACGGGGCAGTGCTCGCGGTCGTCCGGGTTGGTGAGACCGCCAAGGGGAGCGGCGCAGGGCCGCATCGGTCGTCTAGATCTCGCCGGTAGGTCTGCATGGTCCGGCCGTCTCGATCGAGACGGTTTCCGCTTTTATGCCATCCGAGGCGCTCGTAGAAGCCGCCTGCATTGTCGGCCACCCCGAGATCGGTGGACAGCTCGGCGCAACGTGCACCTGCCCGCGCAGAGTCGGATTCGAACCAGTCGAGCAACTGTGCACCCACTCCGATCCCTCGCACCCATGGGCTCACCGCTATCGCAACGACGACGGCGACACTGTCGGCCGGGGGAGTCTCGGGTTCGCCGTTCGGCAGTGGGATGGGCCGAGAGCGCGCCACTGTTCGGCACCAGGGGCGAAGACGCGTACGAACGAACCGCACCGCGGTGCGCGGGCGGACTGCCATCGCCGCACCGGCGTGTGCAGCCAACGACAGCACGGTCATCCTCTCGCGCAGTAGATCACCGATATGGGCATGGTGATCGAGGGTGCCGAGAAGGAATCCGACGACGGCACCTTCGCTGTCGGTCGCGACAAGAGCGATCGCGTGTCGTCGGTTGACGAAGCTATGGTGCCACCGGCGTAGAAACCGTGCTCCCAGCTCGGGGAACAGCCCAATCGGTAGCTCGTCGAGGTGCAACTGCGCGCTCTGCGGTAGATCGTGCGGCCCGGCCTCGCGAAGGACGATCGCGACTCCGTGAGGAGGCGCAGCGGGCGTGGGATGAGGGAAACAAAGGTTTGGCGTAGACGATGAAACGTTGAAGAAGATATGCATGGCGTTGTCCTCGACGAGGCAGGCTCGCGCCCTCACAGTGGAGGCGGCGCGCGAGAAGAAAGGTGGACCGATCTGCGCAAACGCAGACCTCTCACACCCTCAGAAGGCATCCCGCATCAAGCACGGACATCGGCGCAGGGGTAGAGACCGACCTGTCAGACTGCGACGATCTCGGTGCCTGTAGATCTCGAATCTGGTGCAGCAGCACTGTCCATCCGGTCCGGCGCAGCAACATTGCCAGCCCTAGCGCAAGGATCGCCACCGCCATGTGGACGGACCCGATCAGGGATCCGTGATTGTCGTGATGACCGGACGCGCTATCGCCGATCCCCTCGTCCTGCTCCGGTGCCGACATGTGCTCGATTTCAGAGACGCTCTCGATGACCGCAGCCAGCGGAGCGTGGCCGGGCTCGGCGGACGGCTCTGCGGTGGTGTGTGCGACCTGCGACATCATCAGCACCGCCAATGCCGTGGCCGCCATGATGGACCAGAGCAGGATTCGGCGAATACACTCGCTCAACCGAATCGGACACACACGACGAAAGTAGCAGATCCATGTCGCCGTCTACCCGCGCTAGCGACGAATACCGTGTGCGGTGACGCCTCCAGCGTTCCATGCGGGCCGCCCCTTCAACTGCCAGGCGTGGGTGGGTTCGACGTTGGCGCAGGTCCGTGGTGACCCAGATGGCGGCGGGCCCGTCATCGAGCAGGTGCGCGGCGGTGCGATCCACGGCGGCCAGTGCATCCTCGTAGGCCAGTCGTATTGGCGCTCGCTTATCGGGTTGTGGGACATCGCGACATCCTCGATCAACTGCAGAGGGAACCGCGTCGCTTCGTACTCGGCGCGCAGACAGCTAGTGCAAGTGTGCCTGATCTCACCGCGCAGATATTACTCCGCGGGATGAAACGCGTTTGGGCAGCATGAGTAGGAGAACCGATCCGCGCCTACCGTGGGGGCCGAAGGCGGCCTAACCCGAACCGCAGTCCGGCAGCGTTCCGGATGGACTAAGTACCGCGTTTGTGGTTGCAGCACTTCTCCTCTAGCCCCCCTTTAGCCCAGGCGACTACCGCGCACAACGGCATACGGCCCATAAACTACTATGTTGCGTAGTAGTTGAGATGCAATCGTCGAAAGGGTGTGAGAAATCGTCAAATCCTGTGGATCGGGTGTGTCAGGCGACCTCGGATGCCGGCGTGTCCGGTGACGGTTCCGGGGTGATCTCGACGGGCCGTTCGAGGAGCTTGCCCTTGTGGAACAGCGCACCGGCCCGCACCAACGCCACCAGATGCGGTGCGTTCACGGCCCGCCAGCGGGCCTGGGCGGCCTCGATCAGCTTGTAGGCCATCGCAATCCCGGCCGCCCGCGACCCCGGCCCCTTGGTCACCTTGGTCCGCAAACGCACTGTCGCAAAAGTAGATTCGATGGGATTAGTCGTGCGTAGATGCACCCAGTGCTCGGCCGGATACCGGAAGAACTCGAGCAGCACATCGGTGTCGTCGGTAATCTTCGCGACCGCCTTCGGGTACTTCGCGCCGTAATCGATCTCGAATGCCTTGATCGCCACCTGGGCCTTGTCGATGTCCTCGGCGAGGTAGATCTCCTTCATCGCCGCCAACGCACCAGGATGCGCGGACTTCGGCAGCGCAGCAAGAACATTCGCCTGCTTGTGGAACCAGCACCGCTGCTCCCGGGAGTCGGGGAACACCTCCCGCAGGGCCCGCCAGAACCCCAAGGCACCGTCACCGACCGCCAGCACCGGGGCCCGCATCCCACGCCGCCGGCAATCCCGCAGCAGATCCGCCCAGGACTCGGTCGATTCCCGGTACCCGTCGGAGAGGGCGACGAGTTCCTTGCGCCCGTCGGCGCGGACCCCGATCATCACCAGCAGGCAAAGTTTCTCCTGCTCGAGCCGCACTTTCAGGTGAATACCATCGACCCAGAGGTAGACGTAATCCGCCGGCGAGAGATCCCGCCGGGCGAAGGCCTTGGCTTCGTCCTGCCACTGAGTCGTAAGGCGGGTGATCGAGCTGGCCGACAAACCGGCACCGGTGCCGAGGAACTGTTCGAGGGCGGGACCGAAGTCGCTGGTCGACAGCCCGTGCAGGTACAGCAACGGCAGCACCTCGGACACCTGCGCGGATTTGCGGGCCCATGCCGGCAGGATCGCCGAGGAGAACCGCCTGCGTTCACCGGTGTCGGGATCGACGCGCTTGTCGTTGACCCGCGGCGCCTTCACCGCCACCGCGCCGGCGGCGGTGACCACCTCGCGCTCGGCGTGGTAGCCATTGCGAACCACCAGGCGGTGACCGTTGTCGTCGATCTCACCGGCATGCCGGGCAATATAGTCGGCGACCTCGGCCTGAAGGGCTGCGGCGAGCATATGCCGGGCGCCGTCGCGGACGATCTCGTCGAGCAACGAGCGGCCCGCGCCGACTACCTGGCGGGTCTCGTTGGAGTCGTCGTCCTGGTCCACTATCGTGAGCACGGGCGTGCCTTCCCGCCAGCGTTGGCGCGCTGGACTTGATCAGAATCCTGTTCGTGTACAGATCATCATCCGGGAAGGTGCGCCCTCCCGGGATCCACAGGTTTCGATCATTCCTCAAGGGTGTGGCGCGGTGACAGCTGATCAAACTCCGGCGCTCACATCGCAGGGACGGTTACGCAGAGCAATCACTGTGGTGCGCAACAGGTGGCGGCAACTGACCTCGATGCGAACGGCACTGGTGCTGCTGTTCCTGCTCGCTATCGCAGCAATCCCCGGTGCCCTGCTGCCACAGCGCAATCTCAACACCCAGGCCGTTGATTCCTACATCGCAGCGCGACCGGCTCTAGGGCCCGTCATGGACACGTTGGAATTGTTCGACGTATTCGGAAGTTTCTGGTTCACCGCCATATACGTCCTACTGTTCGTGTCGTTGATCGGCTGCCTGACTCCCCGAATGATCGAGCATGGTAAAGCCCTTCGCGCACAGCCAGTTCGCGTACCCCGAAACCTTGCGCGACTACCGCTTCATCATTCGGGCGCTCTCGCAGGTAGTCCGAAAACTGTCATCGCCGACATCGCGCCCCATTTGCGAGGGTGGCGTACTGCCGTTAGGCCCGAGCCCGATGGCGCGCTCACCCTCTCCGCCGAGAAAGGCTACACACGCGAAGCGGGAAACCTACTTTTCCATTTCTCGCTGATCGGCCTCCTCGCTGCCATCGCCATCGGCAAGCTCTTCGGCTACGAAGGATCGGTCATCGTCATCGCCGACAACGGGCCCGGTTTCTGCAACACCTCGCCCGCCATTTACGACTCCTTCCGCGCCGGCAACAGCACCGATGGAACCGGGCTAGAGCCGTTCTGTATCAGAGTCAAAGACTTCAACGCCGACTACCTCGACAACGGCCAGGCAGAGATGTTCACCTCGAACATCTCCTACCAGTCCGCCGCCGACATCGCTGCCGGCACCTGGCGCGACTACCAGCTCAAGGTCAATGAGCCCCTCCGGCTCGGAGACGAACGCATCTACCTCACCGGACACGGATACGCCCCGGAATTCACCGTGACCTTCCCCGACGGTCAGAGTCGAACCGAGGCCCTGCAGTTCCGGCCCGATGACGCCACCACGTTCCTGAGTAGCGGGGCGTTGCGTTTCGATCCACCCGGCGGGACCTATGCCACCGCCGATGAGCGACGCCGCGGCCAGATCGCCATCGAGGGCCTCTTCGCTCCCACGGCGCAATTCAACGGAACCCTGCTCTCCTCCCGCTTCCCGGACTTGGTCGATCCTGCTGTGGCAGTGGATATCTACAAAGGTGATACCGGCCTCGACACCGGCATCCCCCAGTCGATCTTCTCCCTGGACCAGGAGATGATCAACCAGGGCCGACTCGTGAAGCAGGATCGGGTGAACCTGCGTCCCGGTGAATCGAAGACCCTCACCGACGGCACCAACATTCGATTCAACGGCGCCAAGGAGTTCGCCAACCTGCAGGTCGGATACGACCCCGCACAGTTGTGGGTGCTCGTGTTCGCGATCACGATGATGACCGGACTGTTGGTCTCGCTGGTGATCAAGCGACGTCGAGTCTGGTTCCGTGTACTCCCGGCCGAAACAGGCCGATCGAGCGTGGAGATGGGCGGGCTCGCCCGTACCGATCACGCCGGATGGGGACCCGAATTCGAGACCCTCCGCACCGAAATCTGGACGCCTCGTACAAAGACCCACTCCGAGACCCTCGATACAGAAACGGTGTAGCGCCATGCCGATCGACGACACCCTCGCCCGCTGGAGCGACATCAGTTTCGAGACCGCCTTCGTGGTCTACCTTCTCGCAGCGATCCTGTTCATCGCACAACTCGCAACGACGCGAACAGCGACTCTGAGCCGGGCCGCGAGTCTGCATCCGCAACTGATCGCAGCGACATCATCGACACCGGGATACGTGCCGGTCCCCGAGCGTAGAGCCCCGTCCGAACGGCTGGGCCGCACGGGGCTCGTCCTGGTGATGCTCGCACTCACTTTGCATGTCGGGTCGATCGTCCTGCGCGGGATCGCCACGGGCCGCCCGCCGTGGGGCAACATGTACGAATTCGTCTCCGTCACCTGCGCGGCCGGCATACTTGCCGGACTGATCGTGCTGCGCTCGGAGCAACTGCGCACACTATGGTTGTTCGTCCTCGTGCCGACCTTGATCCTGCTCTTTATTGCCGGAACTGTGCTCTATGCCAACGCGGCCGCCCGTCGTACCAGCCTTGCAGTCGTATTGGCTCCCCGTGCACGTCTCCGTCGTCTCGCTCGGCAGCGGGGTGTTCCTGATCTCCGGTGCAGCCAGCACATTGTTCCTGATCCGGATCCGATATCCCAACGACAACGCCGTCCCCGACAGCAGAGTGGGCCGGATCGTCGCTCGTCTCCCGTCGGCGCACTCGCTCGACGTGCTGGCGTACAAGACCACCATCTTCGCGTTTCCCCTGTTCGGAATCGGTGTCATCCTCGGCGCGATCTGGGCCGAGGCCGCGTGGGGTCGGTTCTGGGGCTGGGACCCGAAAGAGACGGTCTCATTCATCGCGTGGATCATCTACGCCGCGTACCTGCACGCCCGGGCCACCAGCGGGTGGCGTGACACCCGGGCCGCGTGGATCAACATCGCCGGATTCGTGGCCATGCTGTTCAACCTGTTCATCATCAACATGGTGGTCTCCGGACTGCATTCGTACGCGGGTTTGAACTGATGTCGCCTGCTAGCCGCCGCCCTGTGCTTCGGCGAGGTCATGCGGCACCGGTCGCGTCAATCCCGCGTCGACCCGGCCGGTGTTGCCGACCGGGTATCGACCGGACCAGGATCCAGGAGCCACGACCACGATCCGAATCAACTGACTGCCTCGTGTCCGTAGTGCATTCCGGAGAGGGAAGTCACAGTGCCCCGAGCTTCGTCACCGGCCAAGACTGGGGCATCGACCGCGTCACCGATCCCACGATGTTCGAGACATCGGCGCAGATCCGTACTGCAGCGAAGGCGTCGACTTCATGAGACTCGGCCGCCCTACGGGGGCTCGCACACGCGAACAGAGCAGTCTGCCCGCCACGGCAACGGCATCCATCCTTGCCGTTGTACTCCTGGTCTCCGGATGTTCCGCAGGCGCCGACGCCGTGCCCTCCGGAGGTAGCTTCGATTTCGTTGCACCCGGTGGCCGAACCGACATCGTCTACGATCCCCCCGAAACGCGCGGAACCATCGGTGAACTCGCCGGACCCGATCTGATGGAGGAAGGTAAGAACACCGCTCTGTCGGACTACGACGGCGAGGTGGTCGTGATCAATCTCTGGGGTCAGTGGTGCGGCCCCTGCCGCGGCGAAGCCGACGATCTCGAAGAGGTCTTCGAAGCAACCCGCGAGCGCGGTGTGCAGTTCCTCGGTATCAATGTTCGAGATCCGCAGAAGGACAAAGCGCAGGACTTCGTTGTCGACAACAATGTCTCCTACGCCTCGATCTACGACCCCTCGATGCGGACGCTGATCGCCCTCGGCGGGAACTTCCCGACCAGCGTGATTCCCTCGACGCTGGTACTCGATCGAGAGCACCGGGTGGCGGCAGTGTTCATGCGTGCCCTCCTCTCCGAAGATCTCCTCCCTGTCGTCGAACGGATAGCAGACGAATGACTGTTCTTCTTGCCCAAGGCGGCGTTGGCTCGACGTTCCAAAATCTGGCATCGAGCGGACCTCTGGTACTGGCGATCGCCGCATGTATGCTCGCCGGGCTGGTCTCGTTCGCGTCACCGTGCGTGGTGCCCCTGGTGCCGGGCTACCTGTCGTACCTGGCGGGCATCGCAGGTGCCGACGTGCCGCCGCTCGCCGCCGCCTCGACTGGTGAAGCACCGCCGAAGCTGGCAAGCCGCTGGCGCGTGGCAGGTGCAGCGGGGTTGTTCGTCGCCGGCTTCACCATCGTCTTCGTCCTCGCCACCGCCTCGATTTTCGGGGTCATCGGTATCCTGCGCATCAACGAGCAGGTGCTTCAGCAGGTCGGCGGTGCCATCACGATCATCATGGGCTTGACGTTCATCGGGTTCATTCCCGCATTCCAACGCGACACTCGATTCGCGCCGCAAACCATCTCGTCTCTTGCTGGAGCGCCGCTGCTCGGTGGCGTGTTCGCGCTCGGCTGGACGCCGTGTCTTGGCCCCACGCTCGCCGGGGTGTTGTCCGTTGCCGCTGGCACTGAAGGCGCAACCGCAGCGCGCGGCGTCACTCTCATCGTCGCCTACTGTTTGGGACTCGGTCTACCGTTCGTGGTCCTTGCGTTCGGCTCGAGTTCGGCGATGCGCGGTGTCGGCTGGCTACGGCGGAACTCGCAGAGAATCAAAGTGGCAGGCGGTGTCATCATGATCGCAGTCGGCGTGGCGCTACTGACAGGAGTGTGGGGGTTGTTCATCGCCTGGATCCGCAACGAATTCGTCAGTTCGGTTGTATTACCCATCTGAGAAGGAAGCGAGCAGCCGCAGTGCACGATCCACGCCTCCCCAATTAGCAGTACAGGGGCCCGATCCGAGAGCCCCATTTCCCTCCCGCAAGTCTGCGTGTCCCAAGCGCAAACCCGTGGCTCGATACCGAACCAAGACCCTCTACCCAGGTGCATCGGCGGGGGAAGGCATGTTTCCCAGGCCCGTGTTGATCGGGGTGGCAGCTCAATTGGGGCCAGGTCCTTCGAAACCGAAGGGCGGGGCTCGGTATCGGCCGAGCCCCGCCCTTCGAGTTGATAGTTCCCAGCGTTGAGAGTTACTGGGCGAGCAAGCTTTCCATTGTGGAGATCTCGCTCTGCTGCGCATCGATGATGGTAGAGGCAAGCTCCTTGGCATCAGCATTGGAGCCGTCGGCCAACTCGATCTGAGCCATCTCGATGGCCCCCTTGTGGTGCTCTATCATCATGGTGAGCCACATGGAGTCGAACTCCGCTCCGTTAGCGGCCGACAACATGCCCATGTCTTCCTGGCTCATCATGCCGGTCATGCCACCGCTACCCATGTCCATACCGCCCATGTCCATTCCGCCCATGTCGGCGGATACGGCGGGTTGTCCCCATGCGGTGAGCAGAGCATTCATCTGCTCCATCTCCGGTGCTTGAGCTGCTTCGATGGCCTGGGCCAGCTCGATGACCTGAGCATTCTCGGTTCGGCCGTCGACAAGTGAAGCCATCTCCACCGCTTGTGCATGGTGGGGGTACATCCCTTCGACGAACGTGACATCGGCATCGTTGAATTCGGCCGATGCTTCGGCGGAATTCTCAGAGGACGACGAGGCCGGTGTATCGCTGCTCGACATGCCGGGCATGTTCATTTCGCCGTCGTTACTGCTGCAGCCAGCGAGAACTGCGGCGGCGACAGCGGAAGCCGCCGTTATCGCGATCGTGAAGCGGGTAGATCGATTCGAGCGCATAACAAACTCCTGAAATTGTGGTGGGGTGGTTCGGATCGACAGGCACACTGGCCCGTCGATATCTGTGTCTCACACAACGGTGAGTCACCTGTCAGATCCGAAGCACAGACAATTCGGAGAGAGTGAGAATGGTCCAGGGCGGCGGGTGCCCGGTTCGATGACGAACTGCCGACAGCCGCGCAGCGTGGACGAGAGAACCGGCGAAGCCAACAACGATTGCCCGTGAGACTGCCAACGCCGCGACAGCACCGATGATAGCCAGACATAGATGCATAACCGAGCTGTGATCGCCACAGCCGTTCCCGCAGTGTGCTGCGGAACCACTCTCCGGTGCCGTCGTCGACGATGCATCCGAATGCTCCTCGACGACAGGTGGAGCGCTGACCGTCGAGGTCATCGAGTGTTCGCCGATACCCGTCGCCGTTGCGAACGACATCGGCGCAGAATGCATGAGAAGGACTCCGAACAGCACTATCGAAGCGCAAACAGCACCTAGGAGCCACTTCTGGTTCATAGGTTCCGTGGCTGAAGTCCTCACCGGTTCGATCTTACCGGTCTGCCACACGGGCATCCGGCCTCCTCGCAGTCGCGGCGTCCGGACCGTGGACATCGAATCAGGTGGCGATGGGCCGGTTGATTGCCGTCACTTCATCCCAGGGAACGGGCGCGACTTTGACGACGTCGCCGCCGGTGGGGGCGTTGACGTATTTCCCGTCGCCGATGTAGATCCCGATGTGTCCGATCGGTGCGTAGAGAGAGATGAAATCACCCGGTTGCACTGATTCGCGGGAGACAGGTGTGCCCGCTCGTGCTTGGTCTGCGGCCACGCGTGGAACGGTCAGTCCCAGTTGTTAGTAGGCGAAGTAGATCAGTCCGGAGCAATCGAAGGACCCCGGCCCGGTAGCTCCCCAGGAATAGGGTTTGCCGAGTTGGTCGAGGGCGATGCGCATCGCCTCCGCTGATGTTCCACTCGCAGCCGAGGCGGCGGCGGGTAGCTCGGAAGGATTGGTGGTGCCGGGGCTGACGATGGCAGCTCGATCCGCATCTGTGAGGGCGGCGAATTGGTCGGTGATTTCGGCGATCTGATCGGCCAGGTCGGTCCGGCGTTGCTCGAGGTCGCGTTGTGTACGTGCGGCGTCCGCCTCGGCTGCCGCAGCGGACGCCTGTGCTTGCCGGGCTTGTTCGAGTTGGTCTCGCGCTTCGTCGTCGATCTGTGTCGAGTCGGCGAGTGCAGCGGCTCGATCGGCGAGGATCCGGTCCAACAACACCATCTGATCGAGTAGTTGCTGCGGGCTGTCCGCGACCAGAACGGCCCCGAGAGGGGATTGCGGTACACCCTTGTACGCGGCGTCGACAGCTGTGGCCAGTGCTCGACGGTTGGCAGATGCGGCCACTTCGGCTTCCCGAGCCGCCGCCGAGGTCTCGTGGGCGAATCGAACTGCGGTACTCAGTTCGCCGCGGCGACGATCGAGGGTGTCCTGAGCGGCGTACATGCTCTCGGTGAGAGTGAATGCGGTCGCATTGAGTGCAGTGAGTTGTCGTACGGCGTCGGATGCGTTCGCCGGGGGTGCAGCGGGGTCCGCTGATGCTGGAGCATTTACCGAAAATGCCGCGGCAACAACAATGATCGAGGCGATCAGGGTAGCGCGGACACGCCGCGTCGGGCCTGAAGAAGAAGTCACAGAAAAATCCTCTGGGGTCGGTGTCGGTTACCCTGCGTCACCAGCGAAGGAAACGGAGCGCGGTGAGAGCCGCATGGGACTGTGTCCGGCGCGCCTCGTCCGGTCACCATTGTCGGGTATCGGCAGTCGTAGACGGTTCCTCACGGTCGGCTGAGGCTGTCGCGTCGACGGTCGACGCCTGTGCGTATGGGCGGCTAGTCAGCGTCGATTGACGCTGTGTCACCGCACCTGCAAACTACTATCATCGATAGTAGTTTGTGGGGTGGCGTCCGCTGACCGGGAGAGGGATGACGACTGTGACGATGCGTGACTGGCCGGCGCGGCGTTGGGTGGCCGCGTTACTGGGCGCGATGGTGGCCGCGCTGGTCGTGGCAATCCCCACCGGGATCATCGATACTGCGTTCTACGTTCGAATGACCCCGGTGTTGTGGTGGAATTATCCGGTGTGGATTGCCACCGCTGTCCTCAGTGGTCTCATTCTTGCGACATATGTGAGTACAGGGCTGGCATCGTCGGTTTCTTCCCGTGTAGGGGTCAGTGCGAATGCGTTGTCGTTGTTGGCGGTCGGATGTCCGATTTGCAACAAACTGGTGGTGATGGCGGTCGGGGTGAGCGGTGCTCTGGATCTATGGGCACCTGTGCAGCCGGTGATCGGAGTGATGTCGGTGGGGGTGATGGTGTGGGCTCTTCGACTGCGAATCCACGGGGAACGCGCGTGCCCTACTTCTCGCGTAGGTCAGGAGTTCGGCGGCTCCGCTGGCTTTGGCGGTGCAGGCGCAGCAAAATTGTAGGATTTCTCGCTACGTCCTATTCGCCGTCCGGCAGCGACAGACGACGAAGACGACCGCTTCTCGATGCACCATCTGCGGTATCGGGCTGTGCCTGCGACACCGGCAGGCGGGCGTCGGCCAGCAATCCTGCCACCCCGGCGGCCACGCAGACCGACGTCACCACTATCAGTGCCGGATTCGTTCGCCCGGTCAAAGCGTCCCCGAACAGCACCGCGGCGATCGTGCCGGGCAGAATCCCCACTACAGTGGCCGTCGTGTAGGGCAGCAGGCGCACCGCCGAGAGCCCGGAGCAGTAGTTGACCAGGGCGAACGGTGCCGGGGCAATGAGCCGCAAGGACCCGACGGCCAGCCACCCCCGCCGAGCCAACCGGGCATCGATGGACTTGACCGCAGGATGCGTCAGCCGCGCCTGCACCGCGGTGCGCCCGAGCGCGCGCACCAGCAGCAACGCCAGCACGGCGCTGACAGTTGTGGCGGCGATCGTGACGGCGACCCCGGCGGCGGGACCGAACAACAGTCCGGCGCTGAGGGTGAACACCGTGCGCGGTACCGGGGCAATCGTCAACACCGCCTGGGTCAGAAAGAACACCACCACGAACGACGGGCCCATCGACTCCGCCCACTCGCGCACCACAGTGATCGACGGGTGGGGTACGAGGGCGGCAGCCACTGCCAGTATTGCCAGCGCAGCCACGGTGGCGAGGACTCGGCGATCGCGCAGAATCGTCGGTACGGCCTCGGTCATGACGGCCCCTGCCTGCGCCGCCTCGTCGAGATTTCCGACAAGCACGCGGGAGTAGACGCCGGAGTGGACGGCGAGGACTGGCTTCGCATTGCCGGGTGCTCAGGAGCGGACGAGCCGTGAGATTGCGTCGGTGGCCTCTTTGATCTTTGCGTCGGCTTGGGGACCGCCGGCGATGGCGGCGTCGACCACGCAATGACTGATATGGGCTTCGAGTAGGCCCATGGCCACCGCCTGCAAGGCTTTGGTCATCGCCGAGACCTGGGTGAGGATGTCGATGCAGTACTTGTCCTCCTCGACCATGCGCTGCAGTCCGCGGGCCTGCCCTTCGATGCGTTTGAGTCGCTTGAGGTAGGCGTCCTTTTCGGTGATGTAGCCGTGCGCGGCGTGATCATGGCCGTCGGTCTCGGCGGGTGCCTGCGCGGCCGCGGGGGCGGTGGTGGCCGCGGGAGTGGCCATGGTGTCCTCCTGGAATCCGAGTGTCATGCCGAGCATCCTCGATTATGCCCGCCCGGGGTATGGCGCGAGAGGGTCGGTCCGTCGAGTCGTCGCTGGGCCGCCGCCGCAGCGCACATCACCGCGCAGCGGGCCACCGCCCGGGTCGTGGGGTGCCGGGTGATCTGCACCAAGGTCGTTGTCACGAAGGACATGGTCCTCTCCTTTCGTAGGCTGCATTGGGGTTGTAGCGGTGGGGTGGGCGGGCGCGCCTGCATGCCACGCCCACCCCAGCCTCTGAGACGCTTGGTTCTACCCGCGCGGTTATCCGGCGAGGGGCTTGAACCGGCGCAGCCGCAAGCTGTTGCTGACCACGAACACCGACGAGAACGCCATCGCTGCACCGGCCAGCATCGGATTGAGCAGCCCGGCCGCAGCCAAGGGGAGGGCGGCCACGTTGTAGGCGAACGCCCAGAACAAGTTGCCCTTGATGGTGCCCAACGTCCGGCGGGACAGGCGGATGGCGTCCGCTGCGGCGCGCAGATCACCGCGCACCAACGTCAGATCGCTGGCTTCGATCGCAACGTCGGTACCGGTGCCCATCGCCAGACCGAGGTCGGCCTGCGCCAACGCGGCAGCGTCGTTCACGCCGTCGCCGACCATCGCCACCACCTTGCCCTGTTCCTGCAACCGTTTGACGACGTCCACCTTGTCTGCGGGCAGCACCTCCGCGATCACTTCGTCGATACCGACCTGGTCGGCGATGGCACGCGCGGCGGCTGCGTTGTCGCCGGTGAGCATGATCGGCGTCAGCCCGAGGCCCCGCAGCTGCTCGATCGCCTCGGCGGAGGTGGCTTTGACCGCGTCGGCGACGACGAGCACGCCGCGAGCCCGACCGTCCCACCCGACTGCGACGGCGGTCTTGCCCTCGGATTCGGCTGCGCGCAGGGCACTGTCGAGATCGTCCGGCAGATGCTGCGCCCGGTCGGCGAGCAGGCGGGCCCGTCCGACGATCACTGCGTGGTCGTCGACTATGCCCTGCACTCCGAGGCCTTCGATATTGGTGAACTGCTCTACCGGTGGCAGGGTGCCGACTTTCTCGCGGGCACCTTTGGCGATGGCCTGGGCGATGGGGTGCTCGGAGGAATCTTCGAGTGCACCGGCCAGGCGCAGTACCTGCGCGGTGTCGTCGTCGGCTGCGGTGATCACGTCGAGCAGAGTCATCTTGCCGGTGGTGACGGTGCCGGTCTTGTCGAGTACCACGGTGTCGACACGGCGGGTCGATTCGAGCACCTCGGGACCCTTGATCAGGATGCCGAGCTGAGCGCCGCGGCCGGTGCCGACCATCAGTGCGGTCGGGGTGGCGAGGCCGAGGGCGCAGGGGCAGGCGATGATCAGGACGGCGACGGCTGCGGTGAACGCGGCCGCGATCCCGCCGCCGGTGCCGATCCAGAAGCCGAGTGTCGCCGCGGCAAGGGCGATCACGATCGGGACGAAGACTCCGGAGATCTTGTCGGCCAGACGCTGAGCTTGGGCCTTACCGGTCTGAGCGTCTTCGACGAGTTTCGCCATCTGCGCGAGCTGAGTGTCCGAGCCGATGCGGGTCGCCCGGACCACGATTCGTCCGCCGACGTTGACCGTCGCGCCGACGACCAGATCGTCGGGTCCGACCTCGACGGGCACGGATTCGCCGGTCAACATCGAATTGTCGACCGCGGAAGAACCGTCGGCGACCACGCCGTCGGTGGCGATCTTCTCCCCGGGACGGACGACGAATTCGTCACCGACGATGAGTTGGTCGGTGGGGATTCGCTGTTCGGCACCCTCGCGCAGGACGGAGACTTCCTTGGCGCCGAGCTCGAGCAGGGCACGCAGGGCGGCTCCGGCGCGCCGCTTGGAGCGTGCTTCGAAGTAGCGGCCGGCGAGGATGAAGGTGGTGACTCCGGCGGCGGCCTCGAGGTAGATGTTGCCGGCGCCGTCGGAGCGGGAGATGGTCAGCTCGAACGGGTGGGTCATGCCGGCAATTCCGGCGGTGCCCCAGAACAGGGCATACAGCGACCACCCCAGTGCTGCGATGGTGCCCATCGAGATGAGGGTGTCCATCGTTGAGGTGGCGTGCCGCAGATTGGTGAAGGCGGCCTTGTGGAACGGCAATGCCCCCCACACCACCACGGGTGCGGCGAGGGTGAGGGAAAGCCACTGCCAGTTGGTGAACTGCAGTGCCGGAACCATGGCCATCGCGATCACCGGCACGCTGAGCACCAGCGATATGAGCAGGCGTTGGCGCAGCGAGGCGGTGGGGTCGATCTCGGCTGGCCCGGCCGCGTCGGGGTCGGTGGATGAGGTGGCGGACGCGGGGACCGTGGCGGTGTAACCGGCTTGTTCGACGGTGGCCACGAGATCCTCGGTCGAGACATCACCGACGTAGTCGACGCGTGCTTTTTCGGTGGCGTAGTTCACCGTCGCGGTGACACCGTCGAGCTTGTTGAGCTTTTTCTCGATCCTGTTCGCGCAGGAGGCGCAGGTCATACCACCGATGTCGAGTTCGACCCGGCCGTCGGCGGTGGGGTGGTGCGTGACGGGATTCATCGTTGCTCCTCTCGGGACGTGATGGTGTGTCCGTGCCCGGCGGGCATCGGCTCCGAGGCGGCGGGCACCGCGGCGTATCTGCTGTCGGTGACCATCAATCCTCCAGGTCTCTGATTGGCGACGGGCCCGCCCGCAGTGGACACCGCGGCGGCGTCGTGAGTCGAGGTGTCGTGTGTGTCGGGTGGTGCGGCACCTTCGGGGCCGAAGGCGTCCCCGGCTCCGAAGGCGAGCCCGAAGACCGCGGCTAGGGCGATGGTGAATCCGACGAACTTCGATGATGCGTTCATCGTGCGAATCTCCTGTCCGGGTCTGGTGTCGATCAGGAGGCGAGCTGGTAGCCGGCCTCGTCGACTGCGTGGGCGATGGCCGTCTGCTCGATCGGGGTGTCCGAGTCGATTCGACTCGGCCGCTCGCGAGGTCGACATTCACGGCGGTCACACCGGGGATGCCGCTGATCTCCTCTCGGACCGAGGAGACGCAGTGCCCGCAGGTCATTCCGGTGACGGTGACGGTGGTGTTCATCGATGCCCTTCTTTCTTCGATTCGGAATGTGATCGAGGTCGTCGCGACCCACTTACAGATTTACCATACCCCCCTACGGTATGCAACGAGATGTGCCGCACCGGTGCTACGGCATGACCCTGGGCACTGACCGGAACACCGCCCTCGGATGCGGGAGCGGCACCCAGAATCGAACGTCGCACCAGAGCCTGCATCGGCGGGCGTCCTCGACTCCGGCTACTACGAACGCGGATTACGCGCGCGCAGAGATGCCCACAATCTTCTCGATGATGTCGCTTCCGTCCTTGCCGACGTCGAATCTCGTGCGGACAGAGTGTTCTTTGGGTGATGATCATCGTCATCGCCATACTGGCCACGATCATGCTCTTCGTATACGAGCATTCGGCCATCACACCCGTAGTCGGTACGCAGGCAATCCATTCGGCGTTCTGTCGTGGCTGCGCTCGGCGTCGCTGCACTGACCGTACTGGCGTTCGACCTCGGGATGGGTGGCTGGATGCTGCTGCTGTACTACACCGAGACCATGCCACCGGCCACCGACGCTGCGTTCTGGATGCTCATGCAAATCGGTATCGTCCTCGGGGTGGTCACGGGTTACCCCGTCGTCCGTCGCCTCCAACGTCACCGCAACACCCCCGCCTGAGGCGTGGGTGGCCCGCATTCGTGTGAATGCGGGCCACCGGTCGGTGGATAGTCGTGAACGGTGCCGCGTCACACCCTCTGTTCGGCAACCATCGTCGAGGTCTCGGGTGTGGGCAATGCAGGCCACTTCTCGGCGTGCACTGCCGCTAGCCGGTGGCCGGTACCTCGCCGCTTTCGGTCACCATGGTCTCGGTGGGGGGTGGGGTGAGCCGGTCGGATCGATCGAGCGCATAGAGAGCGGCCACAGATGCCGCCCCGACCAGGGTCAGTATCGCCCAGATCAGTGCACCCAGATGCGCGTCGCTGAGAAGCCCGAAGACGGCACCTGTACCCAGGTTGCCGAGCAGGATGCCGACCCCGACGATGGTGTTGTAGAACCCGTAATGGGTAGCCACCAGCTTCCCACCCGACAGGGTCACCACCGTGTCCATCTCGAACGGAAACACCGCGGCGGTGCCGACCGCCAACAGTGCAGCGGTGAACACCAGGGCACCGGCGGCGGCCCACCCGCCCAGCGCGGCCGGGCTCGGCAGCACGATCAGCGGGAGGAACGCCAGCGCCATGATTGCCATACCGACCACCACGCTTCGCCCCGAACCCCACCTGCGGGACAACCAGGACGTGATCCGGAACTGCCCGGCGATCGCGACCACGCCGGAGACCACGAACAACGAGGTCACCAGAGCGGTGTCGGACCTGCCGTCACCGACTACCACCGCAGCCTGCAGCGGCAGCGCAAGATAGATCTGGAACGAAAGCACGTAGGACCCGATCATCGCCAGCGCGAACAGCACGAAGGGTCGGTTGGCCATCACCACCCGCCAGTCCTCGAGTACCGATGTCATGGCCCCGGTCGTCTCGGCCCGGTGCGCGGGGAGCGTCCAAATCTGCACGATCGTCAGCACAGCAAAAATCGCGGCCGCGGCCAGCGAGGTGACTCGGAAGTCGAGGGTGGTCAGCGCGAGACCGATCAACGGGCCCAGCAGAATCCCGGCCTGATAGAACACGTTGAACACCGCGAACGCCTCGACCCGCCGTGGACCGGCGTCGGCGGCCAGATACGCCCGCACGGCCGGGTTGAACAGCGCACCGGCGAACCCGGTCGCGGCCGAGGCGAGCAGGATCGCCGGCAGCGATTCCACGGCCGCGAGCAGTACGAAACCGGCAACTCGCAGCAGGCAGCCGGCGACGATCAGGGGTTTGTATCCGAGGCGGTCGGCGAGGGTGCCGCCGAGCAGGAACATCCCCTGCTGAGAGAAGTTCCGCATCCCCAGCACCAGCCCGACCGCCCACGCCGCCAGGCCCAGGGAACCGGCCAGATACCCGGCCAGATACGGCATCAGCATGTAGAAACCGACGTTGATGGAGAACTGGTTGACCATCAACACCTGGCTGGGCCGGTCGAAGCTACGGAACTTGGTCAGAAAAGTTTTCATCGAACGCTCTCGGTGGGATCGACGACGGTGGGATCGACGACGGTGGCGCACCGCGTCCACGACGTCACAGTCTCATCGGTGGGGTGGGCGATGGTCGTCGGCTCGGTCGGCGGGTCAACGTCGAGCAGGCCATGCTCGGTGCAGTACTCGTCGTTGTAGATGGTGTCGAAGTAGCGCTGCGGTCCGTCGGGGAAGACCGCCGCGACCCGGGTCTCCGGGGGGCTGGTGCGAGCGATCCAGCCGGCCGCGAGGGCCACGGCCCCGACGCTCCAGCCGCCGCTGGCGTGGTGCGTCGCCGCCAGGGTGCGGCACGACCACACCGCTTCGTGCGGCGCCACCCAGTGCACCTCGTCGAAGGCCGGATAGTCGATGTTGTCCGGGTAGATGCTCGAGCCCAACCCGCGCATCAACCGGGTGCTGGCGGGTTGGCCAAAGATGGTCGAGCCGACTGTGTCGACACCGACCAGTTTCAGGTCGGGGCAGAACCGGCGGAGCACCCTGGCCACCCCGGCGGAGTGCCCTCCGGTACCCACCGAGCAAACCAAGGTGTCGACGCGGCCGAGCTGGGCGATGAGTTCGTGAGCGAGCGACTCGTACGCCTCGACATTGTCCGGGTTGGTGTACTGATCCGGGCACCACGACCCTGGATGTGTATCGAGGAGCTCACGGACCTTCTCACGCCGGGCCTGCTGCCAGCCGCCGTCGGGGTGCGGTGTGGTGACCAGTTCGACGCGGGCACCGTACGCGACGAGCATCCGGTGCACGATCGGTTCCAGTCCCGGGTCGGTGACGAGGGTGACGGGGTGGTGATGGGTGATCCCGGCCAGGGCCAAACCCAGGCCGAGGGTGCCGCTGGTGGATTCGATGATCATCGAACCGGGAGCGAGGTCGCCGCGGGCCTTTGCTTTCTCGACCATGTGCAGCGCGGGGCGGTCTTTCATCCCGCCGGGATTGCTGCCTTCGAGTTTCGCCCAGAAACCGCGGCCGGAGTCCGCGAACGGTTCACCGATCCACAGAACAGGAGTGTTGCCGACCATCGTGCTCGGTTCCGGGCAGTTCTTGGCGGTCGCCAACATGTGGCCGGCGGAGGACGGTGGCACGAGTGTGGAGCGAACAGCACTGTTCATGAGTAATCCCTGTATGTGACCTGCGAGGGCGCAGTAAGTGAGTGATGGGCAGCACGAACTGGGCCATGAGAAGAGGAGTCCTCGGATGGCCCGCGGGCTGCTGATCAGCACCTGTTGATACAGAGTTCGTTCAAGACGGTTCGGCCGTGCCGGATCGGAATGGGTAGATCCGGTGGGGCTCGCGAAATGCGCGGGGCAGACATCGCCACCAACACCACATCGAAGGCCATCGCGGCGACCGCGGCGATGGTCGATGGGCGGGGCGGGTTGTCGGATCGGGGCATTGCGATGACGGTGTTCGTATCGTGCGCCATGTGGGGCGATCCGACGTCGATGTGCGCGTGGTTCGGGGAGAGTTCCGCGGCGGCCTGAGACGAGGACGAAACGATGTGTACGCCGTCGCTGTGATGGTCCTGTTCCCAGGCGATGCCGCATTGAGCGATGGTGTGAGCCAACAAATACAGGACAGCGGCGACTGCGATAACCGTCCGCAGGCGCGGCGGGCCCAGCACAGAGATTCTCACAACGCCTCGACGGTAGCAGCCGGAAACTGGGTTGGCCCAAACCCATTCAGGGTGCCCCTGATGTGCCGCCGCCGAATCGGGCGGTCACACCGCCCGCCCGCAGGCACCACATGTTTCTGGTCACGTCGAACACGGCCAGGACGATCGGGGCGGTGATCATGATGGCCGCCAGAGCAGATGCACCCGCATATGTCGGCGTGCTGCGGCGCGGTAGAAGCCAGTCTCCATCCCGGGGTCCAGCACGCATCTTGTGCGAGCCGAGGGTGGTCCGTGCACCGGTCGATGCCCGGCCACGAAGGGCACCGCGAAGAAGAAAGGGCACAGCGAAGGTGCGCGGTCGATATCCCGGGGTATGCATCGACGTCGCAGAGGCGCGGTGTCGGCGGGGGAGCCGGTCCGGGCTCACCGCTGTTACTACTATCGTGCATAGTAGCAACCGAGGGTGGTCAGGTGGCGCTATGCCGTACATGAGAAAAGAGCCATGCAGGCATGCTCGATATCGAGTCCAGCGCAACAACAATGAACCGTCACCGACGAACCCGACGTCGTGCGTTCACCGCGATAGCAGGCAGGTCATCGTCCGCGGTATCTGCTGGTGTGCTGTTGTACGCGGGCTTTCCACCTCGGTCGCTGTGGTTCCTCGCGCCGCTGGGTATCGGGGTTCTTGTTCTCGTCATCCGCGGCCGTTCCATCCGGGCGGCATTCTTCTATGGGTATCTGTCGGGGCTTGCGTTCTTTCTGCCCCTTCTGCCCTGGGTGGGCGTCTACGTCGGCGCCCCGCCGTGGCTGGCGCTCGCGGCGATCCAAGCGATAGCAGTGGCACTGTTCTGCGCTGCAGCGGCCGCAGTGTCCGGGTTGCGCTTCGAAGCGCTGTGGATCGCCGCGATCTGGACCGCCACCGAAGGTCTGCGCGCACGGATTCCGTTCGGGGGATTTCCGTGGGGGAGATTAGCTTTCGCCCAAGCAGACGGCCCTCTGCTCTCGCTTGCCGCGTTCGCCGGTGCGCCCGGTGTATCTTTCGCAGTCGCAGTGATCGGCGCGGCACTGGCAAGTGTGGTCCGCCAGGTACGCTCGCCGACGTCGCGATTCGCAGTCGGATCGGTGGCCACTGTAGTGATCGTGCCAGCTCTGGCTTTCGCGCTCACTCCCGCTGGCGACGCAGGCGCAGCGCGTGCGACGGTCGCCGTTGTGCAAGGCAACGTTCCGCGGTTGGGTCTGGACTTCAACTCGCAACGTCGAGCAGTTCTCGACAATCACATCGAGCGAACAAGGCAACTCGGGGACGACATCACCGTCGGCAGTGTGCCCGCTCCCGACCTGGTGATCTGGCCGGAGAATGCATCCGATATCGATCCGCTGCGCAATGCCGACGCCACTGCCGGGATCGACGCTGCAGCGCGGTCGGTCGGGGTGCCGATTCTGGTCGGTGCGGTCCTTGGCAACGACGACGGCACCTCGACGAATACCTCGATCGTGTGGGATCCGGTACTCGGACCAGGGGAGCGACACGACAAACGCAAACTTGTTCCTTTCGGAGAGTATCTCCCGATGCGATCTGTGATGACGGCGTTGTCCTCGTACGCCTCGCAGGCCGGTAACTTCGTTCCCGGGTCGGGCGACGGTGTCGTCGATATCGCCGGAATTCCGACGGCCGTCGCCACGTGTTACGAGGTCGCGTTCGATGACCTGGTCACTGAGTCCGTGCGTGCGGGGGCGCAGCTGATCACGGTCCCCACCAACAATGCGACGTTCGGGCGCACCGACATGACCTACCAGCAGTTGGCGATGTCGCGGCTGCGGGCGGTCGAGCACAACAGGACTGTTCTCGTTGCGGCGACCAGTGGGGTCAGTGCCGTCATCGACCCACAGGGGAAGGTCGCAGATCGTTCGGGCTTGTTCACTGCGCAGACGTTGGTCGCTGATGTTGCCCTGGAAACGAGATCGACGTGGGCGACAAAGCTGGGACCGCTTCCGGAGTACGCCGCGGTCGTTCTTGCTGTCGTGGGGTGTGCTCTCGCATGGAGAAGGCAGCGTTCGCCGGCCGATGGTCTCCGACCGTCGACGTCCGGTGCTACCGCGCTGTGAGGCACGAAACCACTGCGGGGGACATCGAACTACTAACCATGATAGTAATTACCCCACTCGTCGTGTATCTTTTCGTTATCGCGTCGTGATCCGTTCGATACATCAGTGAGGTGCGCACGTCGATGATTACGCCTCGCTCCATTCGATTACCGAGGACTCTGCTGTGGCACAACACCGTATGACCCGCATGACCGACCGACGTCGACAGTTGATGGACTGTGACGTGCAGGGAGTGGCGGTGACGCCGAGAGGGCGGCATCGCGCTCGGGCGCGCGCCACCGAGCGCCGCGGCAGTGTCGCTGTCGGTATTGCGGTGGCAGCGGGCGCTCTGGTCACGGCGGGTGCCCAATATGCGAGTCCCGCACAGGCGCAGGCAGTCCCCGTGCACGAAGCGACACCGATGCAGGACCCGGTGGCCGAATACTTGCCTCAGATCCTCGCCATACCGGAGATCTCCAATATCAACGATGCGATCGAGCAGTTGGCGAAGGGGCAACGAAGGGCAGAGGAGAGCGCTGCGCGTGATGCAGCGCCGCTGCGACCACTCGTCGTTCGTCCGGTCGCCGGGACCCTGACCTCGGATTTCGGTCCACGATGGGGGACTACGCACACCGGGCTCGACATCGCCAACGCTATCGGAACTCCCGTCTACGCGGCAGCCGACGCTACCGTGCTCGACTCCGGTCCTGCAGACGGATTCGGCCTCTGGGTACGTCTTCAACATGACGATGGAACGACAACGGTCTACGGGCACATCGATCAAACCTTGGTGACAGTGGGGCAACGAGTACAAGCCGGTGAGCAGATCGCCACCGTCGGCAATCGTGGCCAATCGACCGGGCCTCACCTGCATTTCGAGGTCGTCGACGCGGCGGGGAGCAAGGTCGATCCTCAGGAGTGGCTCGCCTCTCGGGGTGTCGCGCTGTCCGACGCGGCTGTTCGGTCGTAGGCCCCCGTTTCACCTCTCGGGCTCGCAGTAGGTACGGCGAACTTACCGGAATGCGGGCGATCGTACTGCGCTCCCGCTGAACATGTCGAGGCACCGAGGGTTCAGGTCTGATGGTGAAAACGAGACCGCAGAGACGCATCCGAAGTCAGTGCAACAGTGCGGAATTCGTTCCCATCGGCGGGCCGTGCGGTCGAGGCTCGACTACGAGTCACGGTCCGAACCGGTGATGGTGGCTCCGCGTTCCGCGAGCCAAAGTCTGGGGTCGACCTTGTTGCCGGCGGGTGTGTCGACCTCGAAGTGCAGATGTGGACCGGTGGAGATACCCCGGTTTCCTACCGTCGCAATTTCTTCACCAGCAGTGACGCGTTGACCTACGGTCACGAGGTTGTCGTTGTTGTGCCCGTAGGTCGTTACGGTGCCGTCATCGTGGCGTATACGCACCCAGAGTCCGAAGCCCTGGGCCGGTCCCGCGCTGATCACCTCGCCGTCCGCAACGGCGACGATCGGTGTACCGGTGGAGTTGGCGATGTCGATTCCTTGATGGGCGCGACCGTCGCCGAAGGTCGAGGTCAACGTTCCTGTTGTCGGCGCACGATACTTTCCGTTGCTCGACCCTGTTGTGCCGGTAGGGGATTGCGGGGCGGCCGACGGATGATCGCCCGCCTCGGGTGTCGTGGTTTCGGGTGTCGTTGTTTCAGATGACGTGCCGGGTGCCGACGTTTCAGGCACAGTGGCGTCGGGTTCGAGCGCGGGCAGTTCGGGCGTCGACGGGTCGGCGGCCGACTCGGGGTCCTGAGTGTCCTGAGTGTCCTGGGTGCCTTGGGCGGTCGGTTGTTCGGTCGAGGGCTCGGCGTTCGACCTGCCGGGTGGGACCGCCGCATGTCCGCGCGACGAGGTGTGCGGGGTGGCCGGATCGTGGGGAGTCTCGGCGGCCGCGAGTGTGGATGCAAGTGTGGCGACGTCCATCGACGACACCAGTCGGGGGAGAACTGTGGGGTCGATGTCGTCGATCGGCGCGAGACAGGGGATCAGTCGCGAAAGGGCTCCCGTTGGTCCGTCAGCTGTATCGGTGGCTCCGATCGTGCCCACGAGGCAGGAGACGATGCGGCTCTGTGGGCCGGCCAGGTCGTCGAGAGCGCCGTTGGCGCGAATCTCGCGTAGTGCGCCGACGACGAGATCGAGGACCTCCTGTTGGACGTGCGGGTCCGATTGGGCCTGCGCGGGGAAGGCAGGCGGCGGCGCAGCCGAATCGGCGTCCGGGGCTGCAGACGCCGTGGGTGCCAGCGCGAGGATGCCTCCCACGAACGCGGTACCGACGAGGATGCGAGTACCCCACCGAGTTCGGTGCGCCATGTACGAGGACGAGGGCAGAGGTCTCATGTCGGTGGTCCTCCTGGACGGCAACTGCATACCTGGCAGTAATTCAGGTCGCCTTCGAGTCAAGGCGACACGCCGCATCACTATTACACCCTTTCCGCACAAGCACCATCAGTCACAGTGAATTACATCGGTAACATTCGCACCTTGCGACCCATTTCGATCGTCGGGTTGTTTCTCGGGAGCCGGGGTTCATGTACGTAATATCTTCTGCGCCAGAAGGACTCGGCGTCGATGGACGGCCTTCATCGTGCGCCTCGATGGGGACGGTCGTCTTCGGCGAACGGCCGGAGAGCTGTGTGCTGGCACTGTGAGGCCCGAGGGTGAAGGGGGCCGCGAAAGCGTTGAAGGCGTGCAGGATCCACGTTGCTACTATCGAAGATAGTAGATCGTGTAGTATGACGCTGACAGACCGGAAGGCATCGTCGAGGTGAACGAGACAGAGGTGCAGGGTGCAGCGGGTGACGACACGCTGGTCCCTACTTGCGATCATCGTCATCGTGACAGTTGTTGGAGCGCTGGCATTGTGGTCTCGAGATCCCTCGACCCAGTCGGTGGGGTCCGCAGGATCGGCACCTCACGTCGAGGACGAGGATCTCCCGTCGGCAGTGATCGCTACCCGTGCTGCCCTCGAGCCGTGCCCGACCTCGTCGCCGGTTCCGTCCCCCGTAACTGGCGAGCTCGTCGGTACGTCCGCACGATGCTTGGGAACGTCGGACTTATCCGATCTGGGGACCTCCCTGGCTGGGCAACCCACATTGCTCAATGTCTGGGCGTCGTGGTGCGGTCCGTGTAGACAGGAGATTCCGGTTCTGGCCCAGTACGCCGCAGAACCGGATGCGGTTCGGGTCGTCGGTCTCAACGTCCAAGACGATGCCGATGCGGCATTGAGCCTGCTCACCGAGCTGGGAGTGCACTATCCCTCGTTCGATCAGGCCGACGCGGCGTTGCAGACACTTGACGCGCCCCCTGTCCTGCCCCTGAGTTTCTTGGTCCAGAGCGATGGAACGATCGAGCGCATCACCTCGACGCCGGTGTTCTACGACCCGAGTCAGGTGCGGGAGGCGGTAACAGCGCTTGTGCGCTGATCTCAGCACGAGCACCAGCACCAGCAACGCGGCGAGGATCGAACGCCCGCCGGCGGACGGACTTCTACAGAATTGGGAGATGTGTATGACCGGGCAGCGGGCAGGTGCGTTCTCGCTCACGCGCCGCAACTTTCTCGCGCTGAGCGCGGCCGGAACGAGTGCCGTCGTGTTGGGGGCATGCGGCAATGGCTCGTCCGCAACAGCAGTCGTCGGACCGGACTCCGATGTGGTGGGACAGGCCGAGGACGCGCGCCGCTCGGCTACCGGCAGACAAGTCGATATTTCCTTGAGTGCTCAGCCCAGCACGATCGACCTCGGCGGAGTGCAGGTACAGACCTGGACTTTCGGCGACAGACTCCCCGGTGCCGAGATTCGCCTGAGCCGAGGTGATGTGTTGCGCGCACAGCTCGACAACCGCCTCGAGCAGGAGACGACGATCCATTGGCACGGAATCGCCTTGCGCAACGACATGGACGGAGTGCCGGGCCTGACTCAGCCGGCTGTGGCTTCCGGTGACTCGTTCGGCTACGACTTCACCGTGCCCGACGCGGGCACGTACTTCTTTCACCCTCACGTCGGTACCCAACTCGACAGAGGACTGTATGCACCGTTGATCGTCGAGGACCCCGCCGACGGCTCGGACTACGACCTCGAAGCCGTCCTGGTCCTGGACGACTGGCTCGACGGGGTAGCCGGCGACCCCGATCGAGAACTCGAACGGCTGCGCAGCGAGGGCATGTCGATGGGCGGCATGTCGATGAGCGCGCCCACCGCCCAGTCGCCTCTCGGTGGCGACACCGGCGACGTGAGCTACCCGTATTACCTGATCAACGGCAAGATCGGGGCCGATCCCATCGTGCTCGGCGGACGGCCGGGCCAGCGGCTGCGCCTGCGCATCATCAACGCAGCTGCCGACACGGCCTTCCGTTTCGCAGTGGGGGGTCATCCTCTCACTGTTACTCACAGCGACGGATTTCCGGTTCAGCCCGAGCAGGCGCAATGCTTGTTGATCGGGATGGGAGAGCGTTACGACGCAATCATCACCTTGCAGGACGGGGCGTTTCCGATTGTCGCCGCCGCGGAAGGTAAGGACGGGAGCGGGTTCGCTGTGTTGCGTACCGGGCCAGGCGCCGCGCCGCAGTCCTCAGTCCGGCCTGCCGAACTCTCTGCAGCCCCGGTGATGGCTGATCGACTGCGGTCGCTCGATACGGTCCGCTTGTCCGCACGCGAGCCGGATCGCACGTACGACATCGCTCTCGGGATGGAGATGGGCGGGTACACCTGGACGCTCAACGGTGAGACGTACGAGCAGCACACTCCCCTCGACGTTCGCGAAGGCGAAAGAGTACGACTTCGTTTCGTCAACGCCACCACGATGTTTCATCCCATGCATCTGCACGGGCACACCTTCGAGGTTGTCAACGGTGCCGGATCGGGCCCCCGGAAGGACACCTCGCTGGTCTTGCCGAACCAAACTGTCGAAGTCGACTTCGACACCGACAATCCCGGCCAGTGGCTTCTGCACTGCCACAACCTCTATCACGGGGAAGCGGGAATGATGACATCGGTGTCCTACCTGGCGTGAGCCTACGGCCGCATTCGTATTCGAGGCATGCAAACCTCTCGGACCAGGGTGCTCGCTACCGAAGGATCACGTAGCTGGCTCGTTCGACGGGATAGAGTGAACACGCGCCTAGGAGGCACTCATGCAGGGTTTGGGAGAGCTCGAAGCTCTGGTGATGGACGTGGTGTGGAATACCAGCGCCGCAGTCCGGGTTCGTGATGTCATCGATCAACTCGAGGACGGTCGAGAACCGGCGTACACCACGATTCAGACGGTGCTCGACAATTTGCACCGTAAAGGCTGGGTACACCGACAACGCAACGGACGGGCATATTGGTACGAAGCCACCCGAAGCAGGGAAGAAGCCGCCTCCGACGCCTTGCGAATACTTCTCGAATCGACCGGCGACCCGACGAGCGTGCTGCTGCACTTCGCCCGCGGCGCTTCCGATGACGAATCGAAGGTGCTCACCCGCGGTCTGAAAGAGCGTCAGAGGTGACTGCCGTACTCCTGTGGGCCCTCGGTGGGCTGTTGGTTGCGGCTGCCGCGCCATTGCTGATGAGGTCGATGATCGACAGAGGTATCGATGCGCACGTCACGCTCTTGACGTGGTCGGCGCTCGTTGTGGGCACCTTGGTCAGCATTGCGGTACCGGTCGTGCTCAGTGCGATCCCCAGTCATGGGGGCGTGACGACCCTGGTCGACATCGCACACCAATGCTGGCTCGCCCTTCAGGGCGACATACCTGCCCGCGTCGAGGCCATCGTCGGGGTTGTCGGGATTGCGATGTTGGGCTGCGGCGCAGTCCGCTGGATCATTCACCTGAGGCGCGCAGTGTGTGAGCGACGGCGAGTGTACGAGCGGCACATCGATCTGCTGCGCATCATCGCTGGAGGCGTCGGGTTTTCCGGTTCGAATCAACCCGCGTCGACCTTGTGGCTTCCGTTGGACAGTCCTCTCGCGTACAGCGTCGCGGGACGACCGGCGATGGTCGTGGCCAGCGAGGGGCTGCGTACGCAGTTGACGCCTGCTGAAGTCGAGGCGGTCCTCGCACACGAACGTGCACACATCGATGGCCGGCATCATCTGCTCGTAGGCATTGCCGAGTCGGTGGCCTATGCGTTTCCGTGGCTACCGATCATGCGAGCGTCACCTTCGCTCGTGCGCGCTCTGGTCGAACTCGACGCGGACGCCCGCGCAGCCCGCTCGCACGGACGAGACCCCGTGCGGCGCGCTCTGACTTCGCTGCGCCCGCACCCTGTTCCTCTGCCCGCCCTCGGTATGGTTTCCGATGCCACCGTTGTGCGGCTCGATCGTCTCGCCGTGGACCGAGTGATCCCGCATGCTCCCTTCCGGTGGGCGCGGGCGTTCGTAGCGTGCACCGCCGTTGCCCTGCCTGCGTTACCAGTAGTGGCCCTGCTGGGGGCCATGACGTTGGCATCCTGCGCGGTGGGATGAAATGCCCCGCGCGGCACTACAGATCACGGGAGCGAGTCCGCAATACTCGCCCCTCGGCTTTCGGGTGCGGGAAGCGATCATCATGAGACCGACGAGCGCGAGGACCATCGCCATCGGATAGCCGACCGCGAGATCCTGCCATCCGGCGCTCGGAAGAAACCGAAGCTGCCCGAGATGAATTACGACGTGGGTCGCACCGATCACGACACCCGCCATCAGGACCACCCAACCCCGACCTTGACGGCGGCGCTCACGCTTGTACGCCTCGGTGTAGAGCGCCCGCGTCCTCCGGCGGCCGCCGTCTCGTTTTTGGCCTGTCATCGCGCGCCTGCACGTCCACACGCTATTGCTCGTGAGCGAGTTGGCCGACGGAGCCGAAGCACCGCCGAGAAGGCATTCCGCAAGCGGCGGCATCCCTGCGCTGGTAGCGCTGAGCGGGACAGCATGCGCGAGAGGTTCTGATTCGGCGGTACGGGGAGGGGGCCCGTTCGACTCCGTTGCGCCCGGTGGCAAACCGATATCGACTACTTCCCGGCAGCAGCGGGAACCATCGGCGAATTGTCCGGTCCCGACCTGGTGAACCCCGAACAAGACGATCTCGGCATCCGATTTCATCGGACACGTTCTGGTGATCAACCTCCGGGGTCGGCACTGCGGAAGGTGATTGATCATTCTTCGATGGTTCGTCCGGTGTGTCGCCACGCGAGCATGCCGCCTTGTAGTTCGACGACATCGGTATAGCCGAGAGCGGCCAGGTCTTTCGCCGCGGTGGCGCTCATTGTCCCGGTACGGCAGTAGATCGCCAGCGGTGTGGTCCGGTCGGGCGGCAACGTCGCGGCCTGTTGTCGGATCTGGTCGAAGGGAAGACTCGAATCGGTTCCAGGGAGCTGGCCCTCGTTGGGGGTATGGACGTTGATCGTGACTCGGCCGGGATCGGCGATCGCGGCGGCGAAGTCAGCGGGATCGAGCAGTTCTGCCCGCGTAGCGACGGGTATCGACGCACTGGGCTCAGTGGCCTCGCCGCCGGTACATCCAGCGAGTGCAAGGACGAGGACAGTCAGTATCGATGCCGGACTACGGAGCGTCGATCGGGACACCGAATGCGGTGCCATCGCATCGAGGTGATCACCGAAAGGCACACGCATAAAAATACGTTCGGTGATCACGAGAGCACCTGCGACGCTGCGAGGACGCCGATGAGGACCGCGCAGCAGATGAGCGAGACAGTGAGTCGGCCTCGACGAGTGTGCGCGTCCACTCGAAACAGAAACAGGCCTTGCCGGACCAATGTGTATGCGGCAATACTCCCCAGGAAGACCAGCCCTCCGACGGGAAGGTCGACCTGAAGTACCGCGGCGAGCGCAACTCCCGCGATCAACAGGGCTGCAGCGGCCTCGTAGAGCTGAACCGGAATCCTCCTCGTCGCCAGGGTGCGATCGGACGAAAACAGGCCCCACCGAGATCGAGTCGGACGCCCCGAACAGCAGCCCGCCAAGAAGCATCCCGGACGACCGATCGCCATGCCGAGAAACAATCCCGGGGTGGTTGCATCCAGGACTGCGCCGACGTCCATACCCCCGAGTGCTCCGCCGATGACCAAGGTGCCGAGCGAAACGAGGAGGAAGCCTTGTATGCACGCTCCTGCGCGGATGAAAGTAGATATCGGTCGACGGTGCAAGATCAAGTACCAAACCTTGGCACCGATATATCCCAGAATGCAACTCAGAGCTGAAATTGCAACAGCAGCAGCAACATTGGCATCCATGCGTGAGAGCAGGAATCCCTGAACAATCAATGCAACCACCGCTCCCGCGGCTACCAACGCCGGCCAACTCCACACCCGCACAGCGGGACCGTATGTCAGTAGCGCAGTGCGCGCGGTGAGCACAGAGTTCTGCTGCCGTTCGCTACTGTCTGCGCCCCCGTCGATGCGTCGCGCACTCACCTCCCACTCCCCGCTGGCAATGCCCTGAATACGGGTGGTCGCGGCGAACCGGCCTTCAGCGGCAGGACGTGATTTCACGACCAGAGTCCGATCGAAACCGACCTTCTCGGTCGATGCATGGCCCTCGACTTCCACCCGCGATCCAGTGAAGCGAATCGCCACGTCGTGGCTGGGCTCGGCATCGGCCCCGCCGACACCCCAGTACGTCACCGCAAGCCCCAGCGGCTCGACCTGGGAAATCTCATCGGTACAACTGGTGGCTGGTGAGCGCTTGGGTGCGTAACTCTGCGGTGCGGGCGCAACAGCTTCAGGCGTGCGGGCACGTGGGCGCTCCGGCGGCGCTGCAGTATCGATCGTCGGTTCTGCGGCCTGGGCCGACGCTCGCGGTGGGGTAGTGGAGGCCGGCGCGAAAGCCCGGGCGACAGTGGGATGGAGTGCACCGCTGCCGGGCGAGTGGCCCCTGCTTCGAAGATAATCGGCGGCGGCGACGCTGACCGCAGAATGTGGGGCCACCGCTGAGAGGGGATGCCTTGGCTGGGGCTCAGTACGTATGGCACCGGGGTGGGGAGCCGGTGGGCCGCCCCCGGATCGTGTCGCCGTGGTTCGTCGTTTGTGCGCTTTCGATCGCGACTTGCTGGATTTCTTTCCCACAGGTTGCCTCCATCATCGCCTGTCCGGGCGACGGCGTCTCGACAGCAGTCAACTACTATGCTCGATAGTAGCTGAACTACTAAGCGTTATAGTAGGAGCTGCGGGATGACCACACTCCGCAGGTCAGCAGGTGGCTGGTGCGAGAGTGAGGAGCAGCAATGATGAATATGGGCACCATGAGTGGCGGATGGACGATGATGGCAGGAATGGCCGCGTTCTGGCTGGTCGTGATCGCTCTGTTGATCTGGGGTGCGGTTCGGCTGATGTCCGCTCGCCCGCAATCGGGGGAGGACGCGCAGGAAATCCTCGATCGTAGATTCGCGGCCGGGGAGATAGATCGAGATTTCTATCGCGCAGCGGTCGCAGAATTGGCGACCGCTGCGCTGCGCAAGCGTGCCGACACTCGGTAAAGAGCACCTGCGGTGTGACGGGCAGGCATTTTCACCGCATGTGACCGAGTTTGCGGACTGGATATGTCGGTGCGCGCCGGCTGGCCGGTAGGGCAGGGCTCGCCCGGGGCCGGTGAGCGGCAACTGTCGGCGCGTTCGAAGGCGCACCGAAACGATCAGATCGAAAGTGGAACCGAACGTGAGTGATACACCCATCTACGACTTACTCAACGCTACATCGGCGTCGCCGCAGCCCCATGGTGAACGAGACAGTATCGCTCCACCGTCCGATCTGCGGCGTCAGCGATCGACCGAACGAGCAGTTCCGCGATCTTCGAGAGTCGACACGCGGGCTCGCCATGCGCGCCGTGACACGGCGTAATTCGCCCTGCCCTGCCTCCAGTCGGTGAGAAGACTCGTAACGGAAATCGCAGCGAACGCCGATGATCCACGCGCGTGTGCAGGTACGCCCGTCGCTGTAAGGCTCAGCTGTGCCGCGGATGCATGCGCCCCTTGACCGAATCGGTATCGACATCCATGCCCGTCCGTGAGCATGACAGCGACCGCGGGTGCACCTGGTGGCCAGCCGACTGGCGCTCACGCGTTGACAACACCCTGACGGTTCTTCCCAATGAGATCAGGAAGGGGTATGGTTCGACTTGATCGACATATACCCCTATGGGGTATATGTTGTCCGAGATGTCGAAAGCTACGCATGATCATCACGCACTGTCAGTTACGCCGGTATTGATGTACGGCCACTGTGAGTCGTCGGTCCGCAACGACGTCAACGCCGTGATCGGAATGGACACTGTCGCGTTATCGGCGGCGGCAGGGACATTCACGGTCACCAGTACAGCCGCGCTCGTCCAGGCGCAGATCATTGTCGCCCTCGACGCCGAATACACAGCCGAACCAGAACCCACGAGTTCATGGGATGAATGGATATCGAACTCGATGGATGAGAGGACTGCACGATGAACGATCACACACACTCCGACGTCGACTCCGCGCGGACGGATCCGCCGAACAGACTGCAGCACAGCGGGTATGAAGAAGGACCCGAAATGCACACGGACGTGGCAGAGAAGGCGACTCCGCAGTCGGATCACGACACCGGCGGGCACAACGCAGAGCACGGCGGGCATACCGGTCACGGTGGTCATGCCGGTCACGGCGATCACGTCGGTATGTTTCGTCGTCTGTTCTGGATCATGCTGGTCCTCGCGGTACCGGTGATCGTTGCCTCGACCATGTTCGCGATGCTCCTCGGCTACTCACTGCCCGACGCAGTGTGGATCGCCTGGGTCTCACCGGTACTCGGCACGGTGATGTATGCCTGGGGCGGTTCCCCGTTCCTCACCGGAGCAGTCAGCGAAATCCGTTCCCGTGCACCAGGAATGATGCTGCTCATCGCCCTCGCGATCACCGTCGCATTCATTGCGTCGATGGGCGCGAGCCTCGGCCTGCTCGATCATCAGCTCGACTTCTGGTGGGAACTGGCGCTGCTGATCGTGATCATGCTGCTCGGGCACTGGATCGAAATGCGATCCCTCGCGCAGACCACCTCCGCTCTGGACTCACTGGCGGCGCTGCTCCCGGACACCGCCGAACGCGTCGACGGCGACGATGTGGTGCCGGTGTCCCCGGCCGAGCTGCAGCGCGGTGATGTCGTCGTCGTGCGCCCCGGCGGCCGAGTACCGGCGGACGGCACCATCGTCTCCGGATCGGCGAGCATGGACGAGTCCATGATCACCGGCGAATCACGCACCGTCCGCCGCAGCGACGGCGACCAAGTTGTCGCCGGCACGGTAGCCACCGACTCCGGTCTGCGCGTCCAGGTCACCGCAGTCGGGGAGGACACCGCCCTCGCAGGCATCGGCCGCTTGGTCGCCGACGCCCAGAACTCGACCTCGCGCGCTCAGCGCATCGCCGACACGGCCGCCGGTTGGCTGTTCTGGTTCGCTCTCGGAGCGGCGGTCATCACCGCCGCTGTGTGGACTCTGGTCGGGATGCCCGACGACGCCGTCATCCGCACCATCACCGTGCTGGTCATCGCCTGCCCGCACGCACTCGGACTCGCGATCCCGCTGGTGGTCTCCATCGCCACCGAACGCGCAGCCCGCGGCGGTGTCCTGGTCAAGGACCGGCTCGCACTCGAAACCATGCGCACGGTGGACACCGTGCTCTTCGACAAGACCGGCACCCTCACCAAGGGTGAACCCACCGTCACCGCAATCGAGGTGACAGACGGGCGCACCGCCGACGAGGTCCTCGCTTTGGCCGCTGCCGCAGAAGCCGACTCCGAACATCCCCTCGCCCGTGCCATCGTCGGCGCCGCACGCGCGCGGAACCTGACCGTCCCGGCTGCAGCCGGTTTTCAGTCGTCTCCCGCTGTCGGGGTCGCTGCGGACGTCGACGGCACCCGCATTCAGGTCGGCGGGCCCGCGCTGCTCGAGCAGGAAAACGGATCCGAACTCGCTGTCGCCGACCGGTGGCGCGGCGACGGGGCGATCATCCTGCACGTCCTGGCCGACGGTGCTGTGATCGGTGCCCTTGCGCTCGCCGACGAGATCCGGCCCGAATCACGCACTGCGGTAGACGCGTTGCATGCGCGCGGAATCGCGGTGGTGATGATCACCGGTGATGCCGAAGCCGTCGCGAAGTCCGTCGCCACCGAGCTCGGTGTGGACCGCTACTTCGCGGGGGTGAAACCGGAAGACAAGTCCCACAACGTTGCTGAACTTCAACAGGAAGGGCGCACCGTGGCGATGGTCGGTGACGGAGTCAACGACGCACCGGCTCTCGCGCAGGCCGATGTCGGTATCGCGATCGGGGCCGGCACCGATGTCGCGATCGCGTCGGCCGGAGTGATCCTCGCCAGCGACGACCCGAGGTCGGTGTTGTCGGTGATCGAACTCTCGCGCGCCTCGTACCGGAAGATGAAGCAAAACCTCTGGTGGGCAGCGGGATACAACCTCATCTCCGTTCCGCTCGCGGCAGGAGTGCTCGCACCGGTCGGGTTCGTACTGCCCATGTCGATCGGCGCGATCCTGATGTCGCTGTCGACGATCATCGTCGCCGCGAACGCGCAACTGCTTCGTCGACTCGACCTCACACCCGACACCATCACCGGAGCGGTGAACGACGGGATTTCCAATGCTCCGTCGCAGCGCGAACCGGCACTGTAGGAGTTGATCTCGTCTCGGGAGTACAGCCCTGACAACTGTGGAACACGCTGATGGGCCGCACCCTCTCCGCCGGAGAGGATGCGGCCCATCGTTTCGGGAAGCGGACCAGGTCAGCCGAGCAGTCGCTGCATGGTGTCGATCTCCCGCTGTTGAGTCGCGACGATGGTGCGGGCCATCTCCAGGGCGTCAGGATTGGAACCGTCCGCTATTTCGGTGTTGGCCATCTCGATGGCACCGGTGTGGTGGGCGATCATCATCGTCAACCACTGGCGGTCGAATTCCGGTCCCGACGCTACCATCAACGCGTCCATGTCCTGAGCGGTCATCATGCCGCTGCCGGAGCTGTGGTCCATCCCGCCCATGTCAGCCATGTCCATGTCGGGCATGGGCTGGCCCCACTCGGTCAGCCATGCCGTCATCTGGTCCATCTCGGGCTGTTGCGCGGCGGCGATCGCCGATGCCAGCGACAGGACCTCCGGGTTGTCGGTGCGGCCATCCGCCAAGTCGGCCATCTCCACTGCTTGCGCGTGATGCGGGTACATCATCTGCGCGAACATCACGTCGGCATCGTTGAACTGCGCCGTCGAGCTCGCCGGCGCGGACGATGCCGGCGTCGAGGACATCGATCCCATCGAATGGCCATCCATCGACGAATCCGCCCCGTTGTCGCTACAGCCGACGACGAGGAACGCGCTCGCGGCGGCAGCAGCGATCGAGGCAATGACTTTGGTACGCATGAGGAAACTCCTTGTAAGAGTGAGTAGTACAGAGGATTCGATGTCGTTCAATCCGCCGACAGACACGCGTCTGACGGGCTCCCTGTCACACTCGCAAGGTCACCGATCTGTCCAACTCCCACAACGTCCACGGCGGCGCACGCCCCCACTCAGAGTCGGTGCGCCCAACGATCCGGTTAAGCAGCGTCGGTACCGGGTCGATGGCTGCGCTCGTCACCGGGACCGTCAGCGCGGGCCACGACGCTGTCGTACCCACACAGGGATGCATCATCTGGTGCCCCGTCGGGCAGTCGTGATCCCCGGTCATCACCGGAACCGACACCGAGTCGGCCATGTGAGACGGCGCTGCCATCGAGGCACGGCCGCCGCTCATCGACATGGACATCGAGCCGGTCACAGGCATCGACATCGGTGTCACCGAATGCATCAACAGCACACCGAACACCGTCAGGGCAATGAGCGCACCGATCGCCGAGGCCGTGCCCCGTCGCCCACGCTCGACTGCCGATTGCATGCCCTCGACGGTAGCAGGGCATACCCCCCAGGGGTAGCGCCGAACCGGGTGAGCGCCGACCCTCCGCTACTGTCGGGGCGGAGGCATCATTGCGAGCGGACACGACTACACCTACGACGTAATGTAGTACCCCATCGCTGCAGTAGGGCCAGGGACGCTACCCTTGATCGATGTCGGTATCGACCAGCATCGTGCGGCGTGTCCTCGTGGTGTCGGTCATCGTGGTCGTCACCGTCTGTGCACTGTTCTGCCAACGCCTGCCCGCAACGTTCGCGGCTGCGGGCATTCCGATGGAAATGGGCTCGACCGCCACGGAAGTGGGCTCGACCGCTGCGGCACTCGCGCGTATACCAGTCGTGGACACCGGAGTGCCGGTGGTGACCAGCGAGGCTCACGAGAGCATGGACTGCGGCGGAATCGCGGGTGGTTCCGCGTGTGAATCACCCTAGGTTCTGTGCCGCCTCCAATGTGGGCTGATCCTCGGTGGTGAGGTCAGCGTAGTGGAGAATTTCGTACTCGATCGGCGGGATCTGGCCGATGCTTGAGTGCAACCGTCTGGCGTTGTACCAGTCGACCCAACCGGCAGTGGTGAACTCGACGTCGGAGATGGTCTTGTACGGGCCGGAGTGGAAGATCGTGGTGCGGATGCACTCGGTCTTGTAGAGCCCGTTCACTGATTCGGCGAGGGCGTTGTCGTAAGCGTCACCGACCGATCCGATGGACGCAGTGATGTCCTCGAGCTTGAGTCGTTCGGTCAGCGTCGTCGACGTGTACTGACTACCTGCGTCCGAATGATGTATCAGCTCAGCAGCTTTGACTGGGTGTCCCTCTCGTTCGCGCTGCCACAGAGCCATTCTCAACGGAACGGTCACCAGGTCCACCGTCTTCGACGTCGACGCATGCCAGGCCACGATCCGCCGCGAGAACACGTCGATGATGAACACCACGTACACCCACCCGGCCCACGTTCTGACATATGTGAAATCGGTGACCCATACGCGGTTCGGTTCCACAGCACTGAACTGGCGGTTCAGCAGATCGCCGGCGCGTATCCCATCCGCGGACGGGATCGTGGTCCTGACGCCCTTGGACCGCCGAACCCCTTGCAGCGACAACACTTTCATTGCTCGATCGACCGCCCCGTAGGACACGCCTGGAGCCGCCGTTCGGTCGAGGTGAGCACGCATCTTCACCCGCCCGTAGAGTCCCTCCGGGTTCATCCGACGTCGGCCGTCGATCTCGGTGCGCCACACCACCGCTCGCACCGCATCGACGATGTGAGCGTCGGAGACGGTGCGGGCGGCGGGCGTAGATGTGCGCCATGCCCGGTAGGTTCGTGCGGCGACCTGGCAGCCCTGCTCACGCAGAACTCGGCAGATCGACTCGACCGCAAAACCTCTGGCGCGCATCGTGTCTATGAATCCGACGATCATCGGTTGCGGGGGTCGAGTTCCCCCGCGAAGAAAGTTGTTGCCGCTTTCAAGATCGCGACGTCCTCGCGCAGCTGCCTGTTCTCCGCTTTCAGTTTCTTGATCTCCACGGATTCCTCCGAGGTGGTACCGGCACGAGTCCCAGCATCGACCTGGGCCTGCAGGGCCCATCGCCGCACTGTCTCGTGTCCCACACCGACTTGCTTGGCGATCGCCGCCGATGCCGCGGTCAGGGAGGGGTATTCCGTGCCGTGGGTTTCCAGTAACCGCAAAGCGCGTGAACGGACCTCCGGATCGATTTTCTTGGGCATGCGCTCATCCTTCCTGACTCAGAAGGAAGCGGCATCAAACCTAGGGTGATTCAATCCGAGCGAGTCAACGATCTTCATCGTTTCGACCGCTACTGTAGTGACCCGTTTGATTAAGTCGATGATGTAGGTCGGGTCGTCCTGCTCTTCGCACCATTCGTTGGGATCATTGACGATTTTAGAGTCCTTGTTGGTCTTAACCTGGTAGCGATCAAGGATCCACGCCAATGCGGACCGAGAGCCGAGCTTATACCGTTCGGCCGCCTCAGGGATGCTGGCAATAGTGACCTTTGTGTTGTAAACGATACTTGTGTAATCGTCGACATTTTTGCCGGTATCGGGGTTTCTTCTCTTTCCCCACTTCATCTTCAAGACGCGCCAGGTGTCCCGATCCTCGGCGGAGGCCCCACTCTTGAGTTGCACATCGAGGTTGTACGCCTCGACGGTCTCATAGTTTAGGTGCAGCTCTTTCAGTCGTCGGCCTGCGTCGGTGAGTTGGTCAAACCGTTCACGAGACTCGGGGGTCGGGATGTGCGGCAACATCTTCTTCAGGTCCGCCGCATACGTCTCGCGGTACGCGGGATCATGAAGCAAACCGTAGACGTAGCAAAAGATTTCATCCTTTGTCACCTCGGCGCCGACCGAGGCTCGGTAAACGGCGAGGATGCTGTCGGTAATGTTGTCAACCTGTGTGTACCCGCTGGCTTGTTCGCCGCTGTAAAGGTTGGGCTCGCCCTCGGTCGGCTCATAGATGTAACGGGGAAAAAACTGACCCCCTTCGGATCCCCAGAGATTTACATCCGGAAGATGGTCGACCATGAGAGTTGCAAACGGCTTCTGTGCACCTATTCCGGGGAGGTAGAATCCGAAATTTTGATGCTCAGGTGTGGGGAAAAGTTTTGGTAGTTGATAGATGCTGTTGTTCAGTTGTCGATTGAAATAGACATGTTGCTTAGTGAATGGACGGTATGCTCCCAGGAATAGCGGTGCGGAAAACTTAGCTTTCCTCCCTTTTATCAAGTCGGACTGGAGCGATCCGTCCCAGCTGATCTTGGTCGAGTCAAGTTCGATAACGTCATTTAAATGATTCTTGCGGTCTGATATTCCATGAGATGTGCAATATTTGTCAAAGTCGTCTACTTGGCTGTTGTAGAAATTGATCATTTTTCTTACGTTGGCTTCGACAGCGTAAGCTGAGAAACTATAGACCCAGGCGTCCCGGTTGGATTTCAATCCCGCCGAGTAGGTAGTGAATACTGTCAGGGGAGATCGGCTTCTTCCTTTAGTTGGTTTTTCGCCGATGGGCGTGAAGGTGTCGAAGGCCTCGCTGCGATGGTTGATCCAGTCACCTTCCGCATTGGGAATAACTGTCTTCCAGTCTATTATGTCGAGCTGGCCATTGGTCAGAATCTCTAGTTTTTGTTCGCGGGTAAGGCAATCTCCTATGTCGCGGTAGAAGAGTTTGGATTCGCCAACATGGAGGGGGTTCTTGATGGCTATGATTATTGCAACCGTAGTCTGACTGCCTTCCCCGAAAATCTTCCCTCCTTCTTTTCGCCAATCACCCTTTTGGTTTCCTCGAAGGTTGTAAACGTAGATGGCAGAGTAGTCATCGGCGAGAGTCAGTCGGAGGCCGTCGGTCGAGTTGCCATCGATGTACCCACCATTTGTCACATAGGCGACAACGCCGGATTCGCCGATACGATCAGTTGCCCACCTGATCGCCCGAACGTATGAGTCTTTAAGTGATGTCTTTAGTCGTGCACGTGATTTTGCGGCATAGGTGCGATCGATTGCGGCATCGAGGGTCGGATACTTGAGGTTGGCATTGTTGTCGTTCGCGCTCGACTGCTTGCCCGAGTAGGGCGGGTTGCCTATGACTACGTTGATGGGGATGGCGTTCTGGCGGACGATACGATCGTTGTTCTGCGGGAATATTACTGCATCAAGGCTGTCGCCATCCTCCCGAATTTGGAAGGTGTCGGCGAGAACGATGCCCTCAAAGGGCTCGTACTCTGTAGCAGCTTCGGTTCCGAGGAGGGCGTGGTACGTCGTTTCGATGTTCACTGCTGCCACATAGTAGGCAAGCAGAGTGATTTCATTGGCGTGCAACTCAATTGCGTACTTGCGGGCCAAGTCCGCTGGCCTAATCAACCCGGATTGCAGTAGCCGGGTCATGAAGGTGCCGGTGCCGGTGAAGGGATCGAGTACGTGGACGTCCTGGTCGGTGAGACCACGCCCGAAGGTGTCCCGTAGTGCTGTGTCGGCGGCGCGGAGGATGAAGTCGACGATCTCGACGGGGGTGTAGACGATCCCGAGGGCCTCAGATTGCTTTTTGAACCCGACCTTGAAGAACCGTTCGTACAGCTCGGCGATGACTTTTTGTTTGCCTTCGGCGCTGGTCACTTCCGCAGCACGTACGCGAACCGAGGCGTAAAAGTCGTTCAGACCTGCGGTTTCTGCCTCCAGGCCGGTGTCGTCGAGGGTGTCGACCATGGCCTGCATAACCCGTGAGACGGGGTTGTGGGTGGCGAAGTCGTGTTCAGAGAACAGTGCGTCGAAGACGGGTTTGGTGATCAGATGCTGGGACAGCATGCTGATCGCATCGTCGCGGCTGATCGCGTCGTTGAGGTTGTCGCGCAGACCGGTGAGGAATCGTTCGAACTGCGCAGTGACTGCGGTGTCGGCGCCGTCGAGGAGGGCTTTGATGCGGGTGATCTGGGCGGCGGCGATGTCTGAGACGTCGCCAGCCCAATCTTCCCAGTAGGCGCGGGTGCCGACCTTGTCGACGATTTTGGCGTAAATCGCTTCTTGCCATTCGGACAGGGAGAACAATGCCATCTGCGTTGCCATCGCACCACCGGTGCCGGTGCCGTCGGCGACGCCCTGCTGTTCAGTGTCGGCGTCAGTTTCGGTAAGGCCGGCGCCATCAGCGCCAGGGCTGTTTCCGTTATTAGAGAAGCTCTCGCCACCCTCCACAAGTGGTCCGATGTGTCCCCCTAGCAAGCGATCGTTGCCCTTGCCGTCCTTCTTGTCAGTCGTGGTGTTCAGCGCGATGGAGTTGACCATTGCATTGAATCGATCATCGTGTGCGCGCAGCGCATTGAGGACCTGCCATACCACTCTGAACCGGGTGTTGTTCGACAACGCCTCGGATGGGCTGATGCCAGCGGGGACCGCGACAGGCAAAATGATGTAGCCATAGTCTTTGTCGTCGGATTTACGCATCACCCGGCCCACGGACTGCACCACATCGACCACCGAGTTGCGGGGGTTGAGGAAAATAACCGCATCAAGGGCGGGAACATCTACGCCCTCGGACAGGCAGCGGGCGTTAGTCAGAACTCGCGCCTCTCCCTCGGGGAGTGGAGCTTTGAGCCAGGACAGTTGTTCGTTGCGCTGCAACGCGTTGAATGTGCCGTCCACATGGTGCACCGAACAAGACAGGTTCAAGTTGGTGGAATCGACCCTCCGACCATCAGTTTCGCTTTCCTCGAGTAGGCCGCGGTAGGCATCGACCACTGCCGGAAATACTTCAGCGACCTTCTTGGAGGCAGCGATATCCTTCGCGAACGCGACTGCCCGCCTCATCGGTGGTTCGCCGGGACCGAACCCGGTGCCGTCGGGGGTCTCGCCCGCCCGTTTCGCCAGCGCATTCCAGCAACCGATGATCTTGGAGGCGTCGTCTAGGCGCAATTCACTGTGCGCGCCGGCGAGCTGATCTTGCAGCGGGGCGGCCATCAACGATTCGTCGACGGTCAACACGATGACCTTGTAGTCGGTGAGCAGGCCGCGGTCAACGGCCGCGCCGAACGAGAGTCGGTGGAACTCGGGGCCGTAGACGGAATCATCGTCCATGGAAGTGAGTTCGGCGGAGTGTTCTTCGGCTTTGTCTTTGACGGTGTCGTCAAAGATTCGCGGTGTTGCCGTCATGTACAACCGTCGCGTGGCGGCGAGGAAGTCGGCGTCGTGGACACGTACGAAGTTCGAGTCGTCTTCGCCGTAGAGGGTGACTCCGGTTGTTCGGTGCGCTTCGTCGCAGATCACCAGGTCGAACGGGTCAACACCCAGACCTTGGGCGGCAGCGACGACAGGCAATGACTGGTAGGTGGTGAAGACAACGGTCAGTCCTTTGGCGCGCTTCCGATGCGCCATCTCTGCTGCCAGCGTGACTGGGTTGGTAGTGACGGGGATCGCTACGTCGTGGACATTGACGTCCTCTGCGGAGCGGGACACCTTGGTGTCTGAGCAAACGGCGAACGCGCGCAGATCAACCTGAGTTTGGGCGGTCCATTCCCGCAGCGTTTGCGACAGCAGTGAGATCGAGGGCACCGCGAACAGAATCCGAGCGCTACCGCCGTTCTCTAGCGCTGCGCGCTCGGCGATTTTCAGCGCGGTGAACGTCTTGCCGGTGCCGCAGGCCATGATTAGTTTGCCGCGGTCGTTGCCGGCCTCAAACCCGGCGAACACATCATCGATAGCGGTCTGCTGGTGCAGTCGGGGTTCGTGGCGTTTCGCTTCAGTCAGGTGGACCTGCAGGTCGCCCTGGGGCCAGGCGATGTCCCAGTCGATGGGGGACTCAGCGATCTCAGCCAGCCCGATTCGCTGCACTGGGATCGACTGACCATCAAGTGCGTCTTCGGCGTTCTTACCCCACCGATCGGTGGTTGAGATGATGACTCGGTTGGTGAATGGAATTTTGCCCGACGCGGTGAAAAAGGTGTCGATGTCGCCTTTGGACAGAGTGCTGGTCGGCTCGTAGAACTTGCACTGGATCGCCGTCATGGCGCCGGTATCGCGTTCTCGGGCAACCAAGTCGATGCCGGTGTCGGGTTTGCCCTTGCGACCGGGCCAGTCAATCCATCGCCACACCTGCTCGTACTGCTGCGAGAGCATCGGATCGAGCTCGAAGTACCGGACCATCAACTGCTCGAACTTGGTTCCGCGTTCGGAATTGGTCGGGGCCTCACGGAACGCCTCGATGACCTCGTGCACTGAACCCATGACTGGACCAACTCTCTCCGCGACGAAATACCCGTGCTCGGAACATCTTGCCCGGCTCACTTCAACTAGGTGGGAAGGCGGGGCTTGTTTGGCGCGCCGGCCCAAAAGTGAGCAGGTAGGTCGGACAAAGCAGTGCACTTTTCGACCGGGGCTGCTGCATCAATGCTCCGCAAGACTATCGGTGATCGCTGAGATGTTCGAAGTCGAGAAAGCCCAGGTCCAGCAGCGGATGAATAACTACGCCACCGGCACCGGTACCGGCGGCTAAGCGGCACAGCTACAGTCAGCGCTCTCGAGATCTGGGAGTCCCGTCGCCATCAGTAGCCCGTGCAAAGATTCTGGCGTGAGCACAGAAGCATCCCCAGCAGCGGCATCGAACCAAAGTCGAGATTCGGCTGGAGGCGACCACACCTACTCGCAGCTTCGTGCCTTCACGGTTTCTGTCTTCCACGGCGCCCGACGTTCCTTCGCAGAGGAGATCAGCAGCGTCGGTTTCGCGCCGATATCCGTCGCGGATCAGCTGCAGGCCGTGGCCGTCGATCACGAGGTCGCTTTGGAAGTCGTGCTCAGTGACCTCAAAACACACGGCAGGTTCGCCATCCTCGACCCGCGGCCGAACTCCATATATTTCGTGGGTGACAGAGATCGGGCCGGCAGTTGGGCAGACCGCGCTCCAGAGGCAACGTGGGAGGCACTGTGGGCGGTTTACCGAATTAGGAACCCACAACTTGGTGACGACTGGTGGCAGTCAGATGAGGGACACTGGTGGGTGCTCGCGCAGCGACTTGCGGATCCTCCGGTAGTCGTGGAGGCCAAGGCCACACTTAGTGCTCTCAGCCATCGTGGCAGTGAGAGCACGGCTGCAGACTTGTTTCACGACCGCAGTGCTGCTGGCGGTTCAGTAGATGACACGTTCGCGCTATTCCTGGCGATCCCAGAGTGGATGGCCGATCCACGAAACGTCACGTACGTTGGCCACCAACATCTTCCGGCCCGAGTCGATCCATCACTTATGCGTTTCATGACCGGGGAGGAGGATGACGTTTTCTACGGGAAGCTAGAGGCCGGCCATTGGGGGGCGCCTGCCGGATCCCACCTCGGCACCGATTGGTATTCCTTCGACGATTTCTGCAGTCGGCTCAGCGCCGCTCGCCAGTCCGAGCTCGAACAAATCGTAGGTATGACGATCACCTGGAACCCAGATACTCCTTAGAGCGAGCGAAGCAAGCGTTTCGTCGAACCCGCGCAGCCCGGCGGATGCGTAACACCCAGGCGACCCTGAGCGATTCGGCTGCGCTTGTGCGGCTGGCGGCGAGGCTCTGCGTCGACGGGGAAGGCCTTGTACAAGGCGATCTGCTTAGGCAAGACCCGACCCCTGTGTTCAGTCATTGATGTGTGCTGCGTGCGTGCGTCTGGGACTACCTACGCATCCTCCGACACACCTCGGAGTGGAGCTGCAGGCATCTTTTCTATGGCGTACTGCGCCGAAGTCGTTAGTTGTCAGAGAGATTCACCAGACTATCAACGCGGCAGTCCTACATTGCCATGCAAGTGATTGCTGCTTGCCTCGGCGCGACTTGGCCGTCCGATGGGGCATATTGGCGACATTCAGAATCCGTTGGAGGCCCGCCAGGCCCTTCATGGAACGAGAAGATTCGGCACCAACCTGGTGCAGGTATTCGTCGCGGCGGGCGGTTCCGCCGCGCCCCGGGCGGCCGGCCGGTCCGGTGGGGGAGTCGGTGGCAGATGTTGCGGAAGTCGACATGGAAAGAGGCAACGTGCTTCTTCCACCGTCCTGTGCCGCACCGCCTTGCTCCCCATCTCACGTCGTTTTCCGCAGCACTCGGGACTGCGTGTTCGACAGTCATGTTCACCGTGTGCCGCATTCGCGCCGTAGCAGCCGCCCGGAGCTTTGCGCCTGCCCGGGGTCGCTACGCTGCCCCCGGGCAGACTTGCAAAGTTCCCTCCGCTGTAGCCATAGGGCCAGGTCAGCCCGCATGGTTAAGATTGCCGTCAAGTTTTCTGGACGGACTTGGCGGTAACTTAGAAACCGCAGATCACAGCCTTCTTCTGCGGATAATCCAGACTTACTGCGGACCACGGCGGCAAGCAGGGAAAAGTCGGGTTAGCCCGGATCTTTCACGCGGGGCGCGTGCTGGCCTGAGCGGTTCGGGTTGATGGTTTCGA